>JALREU010000289.1 GCA_023256705.1 Rickettsiales bacterium | reverse complement strand
CGCGACCACGTCAAACCGGGCAAGGGTGGCGCTTATATTCAAGTCGAAATGAAAAACATCGTTACGGGCAACAAAACCAACACCCGTTTCGCTTCGAGCGAAGATGTTGAAGTGGCTTTTGTCGAGCAAAAGAACATGCAATTCCAATATTTTGATCAAAATGAAATAGTTGCCATGGATATGGAATCTTTTGAATCGTTTAATTTTTTAAAAGATTTGGTTGGCGAGGCTTTGCCATTCTTGATCGAAGGCATGAATATTCGTATTGAATATTGCAACGACAAACCAATTTCAATTTTTTTACCCGAACAAGTTAACGCCGTAATTGCTCAAGCTGATGCGGTGGTTAAAGGTCAAACCGCCTCGGCATCTTATAAACCCGCAATCCTAGAAAATGGCGTCAGAATCATGGTTCCACCTTTTGTTGAGTCTGGCGAAGAAGTTATTGTTAACACCGAAGATTTCAGCTATGTCAGCCGAGCCAAACAATCTTAATAAGAATCACAAAACTCTAGAATTTCATAAAATGAGTGGCGCGGGCAATGATTTTATTATCATCGACCAGCGCTTGGGCCACAATCTTTTATCCAGCAATCAAATTATCAAATTCGCC
>JALREU010000288.1 GCA_023256705.1 Rickettsiales bacterium | reverse complement strand
TTCAAATTCAATGGCTCTTGCGATGTTGCGCATTGAGTTTAAGTTTTTAATTTCGCATCTGGTGCCAAGTTTGGTCTCGCCCAAAATTTTGACAGATACATTGGCGTCGCATCGTAAATTACCTTTTTCCATATCGCCATCGCAAGTGCCTAGAGAGCGAACAATGGAACGAATGGTTTTAACATATTGTGAGGCTTCAAAAGGAGAAGACATGTCTGGTTTTGAAACTATTTCCATTAAGTCAACTCCAGAGCGGTTTAAATCAATTAAGGAAAATTGTGGATGTTGATCATGAACTGATTTTCCGGCATCTTGTTCGAGATGAATTCTTTCGATACGAATGGTCTTTTTTTCGCCATTTTCTAAATCAATTTCAACACTGCCTTCGCCAACAATTGGGTCAGAGAATTGAGAAATTTGATAGCCTTGAGGTAAATCGGGATAGAAATAATTTTTGCGGTCAAAAATTGATACTAAATTAATTTTGGCATTAATACCAAGCCCAGTTTTAACAGCTTGTTCAACGCATTTTTCGTTGATGGTTGGAAGCATTCCAGGTAGAGCACAATCAACTAATGAAACTTGTGAATTTGGATCGGAACCAAAGGTGGTTG
>JALREU010000287.1 GCA_023256705.1 Rickettsiales bacterium | reverse complement strand
AAAAAGAAGCAAATCTTAGTAAGAGTTTTATAGACCAAATTTCTCCTAAAACTCAATTTAAAAAAAACAAAATAAATGGAGTAAAAAAAATTATTGCTATCTCCAGTGGCAAGGGTGGTGTTGGAAAATCAACAATTGCTGTAAATCTTGCAATCGCACTTAAGAATTTAAAATATAATGTTGGTATTTTAGATGCTGATATTTATGGCCCTTCCATTCCTAAAATGATGGGAATCTTTGAAAAACCTAAAAGTGAGGATGGAATAAATTTAATTCCAATAAATACAAGTAAAGCAATAGGAAACATACCATACATCATTTTAGATAATCCTTTACTACTAATAAGCATATAAACAATTAATAAAATTATTAAAATTGTATTACTAATTGAAATTTTATAATTTTGTAAATTAATAATTTTACCATAATTTTTTGCAGTGCATTCAATAAATAATATAATTTTTGGGATAAATTTGCATATTGCAATTGGAAGAAAAATAAAAATAATAGCGAAAATAACACTAGATATTCTTGGTTTTCCACAAGAAATTTTTGTGGCTGAATTTAAAAATATTGGAGCAATAAGCATAAATATGAAAACTGCGAATATAGCGAA
>JALREU010000286.1 GCA_023256705.1 Rickettsiales bacterium | reverse complement strand
TGACGCAAAAGATTCGATCGCTTTATTAAAAAATTCTATAGCTTCAATCCGAGCAAAAGCTATGGCAATTCCAATCTCGGCAATTTTATGTTCCACAATATTAAGCCACTTTTCTCCCGCTGATTGATTGCGATATTTTTGCAAAATTAACAACCTTTCTTTTAATAGTTTTTGATAATCGCTTAATCGATTTTGATGAGTTAAATCTAAGTCGCAGACAATTTTATCAAGATAATCGCGACGATAAGATTTACCCAATATAAATAGTTGTTCAATTTGAGGGGTTAAAAAAATAAAGTTTACTAAGTAATTTTTTAAATCCGATTGACGCTTGGAAGAAGCTATCTCGCCATTAAATTCATAAGTTTTTTTGCGAATATTTTTATCATATTTTACAGCAATATTATCGATGTAATCATGATTTTTTAATTCGGCGTAAATAGTGAAATTAGAAAACGGATTTGAAAGATGAACGGAATTGGGCAACTGCAACATTTCTTCTAAATCATCCCCGCGAAGACTTAAATTTCGACCCAGAACACTTATGGCTTCAAGAGTGTTAGTTTTTCCGACTCCGTTATCACCATAAAACAAAACTTGGTTCGATTCAAAATCAA
>JALREU010000285.1 GCA_023256705.1 Rickettsiales bacterium | reverse complement strand
GCGTTGGAACCCTCTTAATCTTGAAAATCCGGTTGTAAAAAATAATTCTGGGCAAAAAATTTTAGTATGCGGTTTAGGGCCGGCGGGTTATACTTTAGCTCACTATTTATTAAATGAAGGTCACGAAGTCGTGGCAATTGATGGTTTAAAAATTGAACCACTTGATGCCAATTTAAGTGGTGTCGATGCGTATCATAATCGTCAAAAATTTCAGCCCATTAAAAATATTGATGATATATTTGAGCCTTTGTCATCGAGGATTATCGCGGGTTTTGGCGGTGTTGCCGAATATGGAATTACGGCGCGATTTGATAAAAATTATTTAAAAATAATTCGTTTGCTTTTGGAGCGTAGAGCCAATTTTTCGATGTATGGTGGTATTCGATTTGGCTCATCAATTACCGAAAAAACTGCTTTCGAGGATTACGGTTTTGATCATGTAGCTCTTTGTGTTGGGGCGGGTCGCCCTCAATTTTTGAAGCTCGAAAATAATTTCGCCAAAGGCGTGAGATTGGCCTCTGACTTCTTGATGGCCTTGCAACTTACGGGGGCTTATCAAGATCATCTTTTCACCAATTTACAAATTCGGTCACCAATTTTAGTGATTGGCGGAGGGCTTACCGCC
>JALREU010000284.1 GCA_023256705.1 Rickettsiales bacterium | reverse complement strand
GGAGGAATTGCTGCTTTTATTGACGCTGAACAAGCCTTTGATCAATTCTATGCAAAAAAATTAGGTGTTGATGTCGATAATTTACTAATTTCTCAACCTGATAATGGAGAGCAAGCATTAGAAATCGCTGATAATCTTATTCGCTCTGGCGCAATTGACTTAATCATTATCGATTCCGTAGCAGCCTTAACACCTAAAGCAGAGATTGAAGGTGAAATGGGTGATTCTCAAATGGGTCTGCAAGCAAGACTTATGTCCAAGGCGTTAAGAAAATTAACGGGTTCCATTAACAAAGCAGGATGCTGCTGTATTTTCATTAATCAATTACGTGATAAAATTGGTGTTATGTTTGGAAATCCAGAAACCACAACAGGAGGTAATGCACTTAAATTTTATTCATCTATAAGAATAGATATTCGAAAAGCAGCGCAGATTAAAGACGGTGAAGAGGTAATGGGAAATCGCGTGAAAGTTAAAATAGTTAAAAACAAAGTTGCACCTCCCTTTAGAAAAGCAGAATTCGATGTTATGTATGGCGAGGGAATATCCAAAATAGGTGAAATTATTGACCTTGGTGTGGAATTAAATATTTTGAAAAAAAGCGGTTCTTGGTTTTCATACGGAG
>JALREU010000283.1 GCA_023256705.1 Rickettsiales bacterium | reverse complement strand
AGCGAGATTACTTAAGACCATCAAGCGAGGGATGTGGTGCACCCACGAACGCGCTTCAATATCGCAAACCTGAGTAGAGACACAGTTCATCTGGGTCTTGCCGGAATCTGTGAAGAGCGGCAGTAAAGGACGTGTGGCTGCGAGAGCGTTTTCATTGCGATAGAGATCGCCGAAATGCCAGTACAAACCATTGATGTACTCTCGCCACCCAATAATTTGGCGAATAAATCCTTCGGCACTGGCGAGTGGAATATCGCCTTTGGCAAAACGTTTGAGTGCTGCAGCAATTACCTCTTCGGCGTGGAGTAAACCGATGTTGAGATACGGACTTAAGAGCGAGTGATTTACTGCCCACGACTCAGCAACCATGGCATCTTCGTAGGCACCGAACTCGGCAAAACCTGTCTCAAAGAAGTGTTTCATCTGGGCAAGCGCTGCTGCGCGCGTTGTTCCCCACGTTGTATCGGGATCATCACCAAAGACTGGAAGATCGCGGTTCTTAATATCTGCCAACACTGCCGCGTCAATGTCATCACGTGTGTGTTCAAGATACGTCGGCCACTTATGTGGACCTTTAGGCGGAGGAAGTCGATTATCGGCATCGTAATTCCATTTACCGCCAACAGGTGATGA
>JALREU010000282.1 GCA_023256705.1 Rickettsiales bacterium | reverse complement strand
ACTAAACTGCCGATATTTTAAGATTAAAATCTATCTAAATTTCTAACAATCTGAAAATCTAAATGTCTCATTCAAAAAGGCTTTGTTGCGTACTTGGATTTTCGTGTTCGAGCAACCACTTTTTACGCCATAAGCCACCGGCATAACCGGTAAGTGAACCGTCAGTTCCAATAACGCGATGGCAAGGCACTACAATCCACAAAGGATTTTTACCATTGGCCGAGGCAACCGCGCGAATCGCTTTGACATCGCCGAGTTTTTTGGCTAATTCCAAATAACTCATGGTTTTGCCAAAAGGGATTTCGCACAATCCTTTCCACACTTTTTGCTGAAACTCGGTTCCGGCGGGATTCATTGGAAAATCAAAATGCGTTCGTTGTCCATCAAAATAGGCTTGCAATTGGAAAACTGCTTCTTGTAGCACCAACGGAATGACTTTTGAAATCAATCCTTCATCTGCAATTGCGATTTTTGCAATTCCATTTTCATCTCCTGTGATAGTGGCAATTCCTAAAGGGGTTTTGATGCTGGTTGTTTCCATTGGATAAAGATAAATGATTTTGGCACAAAATAAAAAACCACTCGAGTCGTCGAATGGTTTGTAATTTAGCCCTGATAGTAGCGGCATCCTTTGCTGCCGGTTTTCGGCAGGA
>JALREU010000281.1 GCA_023256705.1 Rickettsiales bacterium | reverse complement strand
GATTAAATAATGGCAATAATAAAATAAAATTTTCTATTGAAGTTGAGAAGCCGCTTAAATATGAGATTTCAAAAAATATTGAAAAAGATGTTTTGGGAATTACTTTGCAAATTAACCAAAAATTAGAAGAGTGGATTAGGCAATTTCCCGATCAATGGTTTTGGGTTCATAATCGTTGGAAAAAATGAGGTTTATACTAATATTCATCTTTAAAGTTTTAAACCTAACTTTATTATAGTTAAATGATATAAAATTATACCAAATCCCATCTTTAAATAAAATTATAACAAAATATTTTATTAGTCGCACTAAAGCAACGACACGATTTTTGCCAGTCGTGCCCTAGGGCAACGACACGATTTTTGAGATAAAAATCTTTAAAAAATGAAGCTGTATATCCATACAGCTGAGGCTCGTGTCGCTCGCTTTAGCGCGACTGAAAAATTTTTTAGAGATTTTTGTACCAAAAATATGAAGTTAGAATTTTAATTTTTTTTAAAACTTTTAAAGATGGGATTTGGTATTACTATAAAATACATAAATAAGTTTTATAAAACTATTTGTTTTTAAAAAATGAAAGAAAAAGATCTGTTTTTTTCAATTGCTAAAAAAACTATTGAAACTGAAATCAAAGGACTTAAATCGCTTATTAAT
>JALREU010000280.1 GCA_023256705.1 Rickettsiales bacterium | reverse complement strand
GTGAAAGTACCAGAGCCTAAATTTTCTTCACAGACAAAAGATAAATTGGTTTCAAGCGAAGTGCAGCCAGTCGTATCTGATGTAGTTGCATCTAAGCTTGCTGATTTCTTAGCTGAGAGTCCAGCAGATGCAAAAATTATTTGTAATAAAATTATTGATGCTGCGCGCGCGCGCGAAGCAGCCCGCAAAGCACGTGACATGACAAGACGTAAAGGCGCCATGGATTCTATGGGTCTTCCAGGAAAGCTAGCAGATTGCCAAGAAAAAGACCCAGCTCAATCAGAAATTTTTATTGTCGAAGGAAATTCAGCGGGCGGTTCCGCCAAATCGGGTAGAAATCGTAAGTTTCAAGCCATATTACCAATTCGTGGAAAAATTTTAAATGTGGAAAGAGCTAGATTCGATAAAATGTTGTCATCAGCAGAAATTGGCACTATTATAACAGCGCTTGGCACTGGTATTGGCAATGAAGATTTTGACCCTACCAAAATTCGTTATCACAAAATTATCATTATGGCCGATGCCGATGTCGATGGTTCGCATATTCGAACTTTATTGCTGACTTTTTTCTTTCGACATATGCCAAAATTAATTGAGCATGGATATTTATATATCGCCCAACCTCCGCTTTACAAATTGAAAAAAGGAAGCAGTGAAGTTTAT
>JALREU010000027.1 GCA_023256705.1 Rickettsiales bacterium | reverse complement strand
ACATCTGGATAAAACGACGATAAGAATCGAAAGCGAATCTTTTGTTGTTGCTATTTTTTGCAAGTCCTAAAACGGTTTTGTCGTTAAGTCCTAAATTCAAGACGGTGTCCATCATACCAGGCATTGAGGCTCTGGCACCCGACCTTACCGAAAATAATAATGGATTTGATTCATCGCCAAATTTGGCATTTAATTTATGCTCAATATCTTTAATGGCTAAAGCCACTTGCTGATTTAATTCAGACGGGAATTTTTTATGATTCTTATAATAAATATCACAAAGTTCAGTAGTAATTGTAAAACCTGGAGGCACTGGCAAGCCCATTTTTGACATTTCTGCCAAATTAGCTCCTTTGCCACCAAGTAGGTTTTTCATTGAGGCATCGCCCTCAGATTTGCCATCACCAAAACAATATACGAATTTATTTATAGTCATTTTTTTAAAAATTTCTTTGAATGAAGATAATACTGTTTAACTATTTTACGATTTAAAAATTTTAATGCAATTTTATTTAATAGCACTTTTTTTATAACCATAGCTAAAATAAATTACTATACCAATTGCAACCCAGATTGCAAAATATTGCCAATTTCTAGTAAGTAATTCATAAGTTAAATATCCGCAAGATAATATTGCCAATGGCGATGTTATAAATACTAGCGGACATTTAAAATTTCTCTTTAAATTTGGCCTAGTTATACGCAACACCATAACCGCAACCGCCACCACAATAAAGCCAAAAAGTGTGCCGATGCTGGTCATTTCGCTGAGAGTTTCAAGCGAAAAAAAACCAGCAATAATTGCCACTAAAATTGTGGTTAAAATCACACTAAAATGTGGCGTATTATGTTTTTTATGAATTGAACTTAATTTTTTTGGCAATAAACCATCTCTCGACATAACAAAAAATATCCTTGATTGCCCATAAAGCAAAACTAACAACACCGAAGTTATACCAGCGATGGCTCCAGTCGAAACTAAAGCCGAACCAATATTACTGCCATTATCTCGCAAGGCTCGAGCCAGTGGCTCTGCATTATTGAGTGTGGTATAATTAACAATTCCATTCAAAACTAAAGCCACAACTGCATATAATATAGCGCAAACACCTAAAGAAAAAATTATTCCAATTGGTAAATCGCGTTTTGGATTTTTACACTCCTCAGCCGTTGTAGCCACTGCATCAAAACCAATATAAGCATAAAAAATTGCCGCCGAACCCGCCATCACTCCAGCAAAGCCAAAGGGCATAAAATCTGCATAATTTTCAGTTTTAATCATTGGAGTGGCGACCATAAGAAAAATAAATATTACCGCCAATTTTACAAAAACTAAAATTCGGTTAAAGGTAACGCCTTGTTTCGTGCCTTTGAATAACATAAAGCCAATTAATAAAACAATCAAACTAGCTGGAAGATTTATAATTCCGCCATTGATTGTTGGCTTGGTTAACAATTCTGGCAAGGTAATTCCTGCGGAGTTCAAAATTCCAACCATATAGCCTGACCAGCCATTGGCAACAGCCGAAGCCCCAATACCATATTCAAGAACCAATCCCCATCCAACCAGCCAAGCAATAAATTCGCCAACTATCGCATAGGTGTAGGTGTAAGCGCTACCCGAAACTGGCACCATTGATGCAATTTCGGCATAGGCCAAAGCCGCAAATAAACAGGCAATAGCTCCGATTAAATATGATATTGAAATTGCTGGACCAGCGTGAACTGCCGAAGCGGTGCCAGTGACTACAAAAATTCCAGTGCCAATAGTGCAACCAATTCCAATCATTATAAGGTCAAAAGCCGATAAGGATTTTTTGAAAGAATTTTGTTTTGAACTTTCGATTAAAGCTTCAATTGATTTTTTGCGGAATAATTTCATAAGAAAATTTTTGATAAAATTAAAATCTGTGAAAATTTTTACTAAATTTAATAATTTTATTTTTGCCAAAAAAATTTATAAAACAACCTAAAAAAAATAGATATTTTTAATAAAATATTTTATTTGAATTAATGGATTGAATCAGGGGATTATTTTTTATTAAGCATGCTATTTTTGTAGCCGTAAAAAATGTAAAAAATAATTCCGATAATAAACCAAATTAAAAATGGCTTATAATGATCCGTCAAGAGTTTGGCAATTAAAATTCCACAGCCAATAATTGATAAAGGTGCAATGACAAAAACATAAGGACATTTAAAAGCTCGCTCTAATTTTGGTCTTTTTACTCGCAAGATTAAAACTCCAAGCGAGACTAAACAAAAAGCAAATAAAGTTCCAAGACTACTCATATCGCCCATAGTTCTAATTGGCGTAAATCCCGAAATTAAAGCAACTGAAACCGTAACCACTCCAATTGAAAATGATGGGGTATGATGTTTTTTGTTAACTTTAGAAAATATTTTTGGCAATAAACCATCGCGAGAAATTACGAAAAATACTCGAGATTGTCCATACATCATCACCAAAAGCACTGTTAACATTCCAGCGATTGCCCCAGTTCCAACCAAAGCCGAACCAATATTACTGCCATTATCACGCAATGCCTGCGCAAGTGGCTGAGGATTTGCGAGAGTTTTATAGTTCACAATTCCGGTTAAGCAAAGCGATACCACCACATAAACCAACGCACCAACCAAGAGTGAACCAATGATACCAATTGGCAAATCGCGTTTTGGATTTTTACATTCCTCGGCAGTTGTAGCCACCGCATCAAATCCTAAATAGGCAAAAAATATTGCCGAGGCTCCGCTTATAACACCTTTCCAGCCAAATGGCATAAAATCATCATAATTGGCAAAATTAATTTTAGGTACAGCAACTACAATAAAAATAAAAATTACCAATAATTTTACACCAACTAAAACACGGTTAACAATAACACTTTCTTTGGTGCCAATAAATAATAGCAAACCAATGAACGAAGCAACTCCAATTGCCGGCAAATTGACAATAGCGCAATAAGTTCCATCGTTACAAATTTGCGCTGGAGCTTTAGTTAAATATTCTGGAATAATGATTCCGCCCTGCTCTAATATGCCAACCATATAACCCGACCAACCAGCAGCAACGGTTGACGATGCCACGGTATATTCAAGAATCAAACCACAGGCTACTAACCAAGCAATAAACTCGCCCATTACCGCATAGGTGTAGGTGTAGGCGCTTCCTGAAACTGGAACCATCGATGCCAATTCTGCATAAGCAAGACCGGCAAAAACACAAACCATCGCCGAAAAAATAAAAGATATTGCAATGGCAGGACCAGCATGCTCAGCCGCCGCCTGACCAGTTAGAACAAAAATTCCAGTTCCAATTACAGAACCAATTCCAATTAAAACTAAATCAAAAGCACCGAGAGTTTTGGCTAAGGTATTTTTTTTAGCACTATCAAGGATTGATTCGAGAGTTTTTTTTCTGAAGATATTTCTCATAAGTTTAAAAATTATTATTCATATGATAATAACTCTTCTTCGGCAGTTTCTTGCGTGATAATATCATTATTCATTAAATCTTTTAATGAATCTTTTAATAACAACATTCCATTTTTTTTACTTAATTCAATAATTGAATTAATTTGCGGAATTTTATCTTCACGAATTAAGTTGCGTATTGAAGAGTTGGCAAGCATAATTTCAAATGCTGCGCATCTACCTCCATCGCGCTTCTTGACCAATCTTTGCGAAATTACCGCTTTAATTGAGCCAGACAAAATTGATCTTACCGCGGATTTTTCTTCTGCAGGAAAGACATCAATTATACGATTTATAGTTTGCGCTGCAGAATTAGTATGCAATGTTGCCAGCACTAAATGTCCTGTTTCAGCGGCGGTTAATGCTAATCGAAATGTCTCTAAATCGCGCATTTCACCAACCATTATAACATCTGGATCTTGACGCAACGAACTTTTTAAAGCTTCATTGAATGAATTAGTGGTTGAGCCTAATTCGCGTTGATTAATAAGCGATCTCTTATTTTGGAATATGTATTCAACAGGATCTTCAATAGTAATGATATGACGCATAAAATTGTTATTTATGTAGTCAATGATTCCAGCAAGTGTTGTCGATTTTCCACTTCCAGTTGGACCAGCTACCATTATTAAACCTTTTTTTAATTTTGCAAGATCTTGTACAACATAAGGAGCATTTAATGAAACTAAACTTCTTATGTCCTTTGGAATCAATCGAAATGCGGCTGCAGGACCAGATATGGTGTGATAAGCGTTAACACGACAACGATATTTAGTTGAGGTTTCAATAGAAAAATCAATCTCATGATTTTCTAAATAATATTTTTTTTGAGCTTCACTCATTATTGAAAATAATAGCTCATAAATTTCATCATTAGATAAATTTTTATTATCTTTGTAATCAACTAAATCGCCATCAAGCCTCATAATAATTTTGTAATCCGAAGATATATGCACATCAGAGCAGTTTTTTAATCTGGCGTCTTCTAAGATTTTTTGAATCATATCATCAATTTGAGTTTTTCGATACGCTTTTTAACCGAATCGCTGGCGATTTGATTATCAGATGAATATTGTGAATTATTGATAGCATTTACATACATTTCAATAGCCTTTTCATATTCTTTATTTTTATCAAATAAAACTCCTAGATTATAAGCATAGCTTGGATTTTGATTGTCAAGCTCATAAGCTTTTAAATAATTTTTGATTGCCAAATCATGATTAGAAATTCTTTCATGGGCAGTGCCAAGACTTGCAAATAAATGTGCCGACTGCGGATTTTGCATAGTAAGTCTTGAAAGCATATAAACCGCTTCTCTTGGACTTTCTTCAATCATTATGGTGATAATGTTATTGATGATATCTTGCTTGTTTTCAGGGTCTTCTTTGAGCAATTCATAATAGATTTTTTTGGCTTGCTTAAATTGATAAAGTCTTTGATAAACTACAGCCAAGGAATATCTTACATATTTATTTTTTGGCTCTTTTTGTAAAATTTCTTTATATAGCTCAAGAGCAATTTCATATTGCCCAACTAAAACCGAATTATAAGCTAGTTTTTCTTTCTCTCTAAGATCCTTATCAACCTTGACGCGATCGACCATTACAATATCCATTTCTTCTGGAGTATATTTTTTTCTATCTTCCTTATCAGCATTGCCAAGAGTAGGTTCGGCAACTAAATTTGAACCATATTCATTATTGTAGACATCAAATTTTTCCGTTGTTTCATTATCAAAAAGCAGGGATTTTTCTATTTCACGAGATAAATCAGTGTTAGAAATATTATTTTGCGATGATGCGTTGTTTGGCAATGATGAGAACAATATGTAAAGCAAAAAACCTAAAAGAAATTTTTTGACTGTGAAATTTTTTATGGTGTTAATCATTAAATTATTTCCTTTGTTTTTTTATATAAATCAAAATTGCCATGATTGATGCCACTGTAACTCCTTGAATCTTAAGAGCGGAGCCAATAGTAACAGGTCGATATTTTGACAATTTTTCTCTTACTTCGTTTGACAAGCTTTGAATCAAATTATAATCGATATCAAGAGGAATTTTTAATTGTTCTTCTTGACGAAAAATATTTATATCATCATCTTGTCTTTTTACATATGATAAATAACTAGCATTAATTTCAACTTGTTTTTTTATGTTATGTTCAAAATGGGAAAATTCGTTTTGCCAAATTTTTTCGACCATTTTGAAATCAAAATTAGGAAATGAAAGCAATTGATAAGCACTTCTAACCACTCCGTCTTGCTTAATTGTAAATCCATAATCTTCTAATTTTTTTGGTGAAATTTTTAAATTATTCAAAATTTCACTCACTTCTAAAATTTTATTTTTCCTAGATAAAAAATTTGCCATTCTTTGATTGGAAATTAAATTATATTTTACTCCAATTTCAGTTAATCGCAAATCGGCATTGTCGGCTCGAATCGTTAAACGATATTCCGCTCTTGAGGTAAGCATTCGATATGGCTCATTTGTTCCAAGTGTTGTCAAATCATCAATCATCACACCGATATAGCTAGTTGAGCGGTCGAGAATAAATTCATCATCAATATTTAAAGCCTTCAAGCCAGCATTAATTCCTGCCACAATTCCCTGACCTCCCGCCTCTTCATAACCCGTGGTGCCATTAATTTGCCCTGCAAAAAATAAATTTTTAATTTTTTTAGTTTCAAGTGTTGGCAATAATTCTCTTGGATCAACAAAATCATATTCGATAGCATAACCTGCCTGAGTTATTATGGCATTTTCTAAACCCTTAATTGAACGCAAAAATTGTTCTTGAACTTCAATTGGAAGCGAATTAGAAATGCCGTTTGGATAGACCAAATCGCTGTCTAATCCTTCGGGCTCTAAAAATATTTGATGGCGCTCCTTATCGTAAAAACGATGAATTTTATCTTCGATTGATGGACAATAACGCGGGCCAATTCCAGAAATATTGCCACCATACATCGCAGATTTTTGCAAATTTTCCTTAATAATTTTGTGAGTATTTTGATTGGTATAAGTAATTGCACAATGTATTTGCGGGATTTCAATTTTTTCACTTAAATAAGAAAATGGGATTGGCGGATTATCGCCTTCTTGCATTTCTAGATCAGAATAATTTATTGATGATTTTAAAATTCGAGGCGGAGTCCCAGTTTTCAATCTTCCAAGCGAAAATTTATATCTCTCTAATGCTTTAGCAATTCCAACCGAAGGCTGTTCTCCAACCCTTCCAGCACTGGTTTGAGAATTACCAATATGAATTACTCCGCGTAAAAAAGTGCCAGTTGTTAAGACTACCGACTTGGCATAAATTATGGATTTATCATCAAGACCGACTCCAATAATTTGGTTATTTTCAATAATCAAATCCTCGACATTATTATATGTTATTGTTAGATTTGGGTAGTTTTGTAAAATTTCTCTAATCGCTAATTTATATAATTTTCTGTCGGCTTGCGCTCTTGGCGAGTGAACCGCATAGCCTTTTGAGGCATTTAAAATTTTAAAATGAATTCCCGCTTTATCAATTGCCCTGCCCATAATCCCATCAAGCGCATCGATTTCGCGAACAATTGTTCCTTTGGCAACCCCACCAATTGCTGGATTGCACGACATTTCTCCTAAATTATCAAATTTTTTGGTGATTAATAATGATTTTGCTCCCATTCTGGCACTAGCACAAACCGCTTCAACACCCGCATGTCCAGCTCCAATAACAATTACATCATAATTTAAATTCATAATTTAATTTTTGTTAGAATTTTTTCGACGAGCAATATTGGCTTTCAATGCATTTGATAATTTTTTTTTAACAATTTTTCTTTGCTCAATTTTTTCATTAGTAAAATTGGTGGCATTTTTATTTTTGTTAATATTATTTATCTCATTATTCATCTTGATTAATTTCGAATTGTTTTAAATATAAATTGGCGTAAGTGCCATTAAGTTCAAGCAATTCTTTATGCGAACCCTCCTCAACCACTCTGCCATTGGCTATAACAATTATTTTATCGCAATGAATTACTGTAGATAATCTGTGAGCAATAATTATTGAGGTACGATTTTTCATCAGAGAATTTAAAGCATCTTTTATTAATTTTTCTGAAATTGGGTCAAGAGATGAAGTAGCTTCATCAAGTAACAAAATCGGCGCATTGTATAAAATGGCCCTAGCAATTGCAATTCTTTGACGCTGACCACCAGATAAGCGAATGCCATTTTGTCCAATTTTAGATTGATATTTGTTTGGCAATTCCTGAATAAACTCATCGGCTTCCGCTAATTTTGCTGCACGAACAATTTCTTCTTCGGTAGCTTCAATTTTGCCATAACGAATATTTTCAAGGATAGTATCATCAAACAACATCACCTCTTGATTTACCACCGACATTGAATTGCGAAGAGATTTCAAAGTTAGGTCTGAAATATTGTGACCATCGAGCTTAATTTCGCCACGACTTGGATCATAAAATCTAAGTATCATGCTCATAATTGTTGATTTTCCACCACCAGAATGGCCAACCAAGGCAACAGACTGCCCAGCCTTAACTTTAAAACTTATATCATTTAAAGTGGTTTTACTTTCATCATAGCTGAAGCAAACATTTTCAAACTCAATTTCGCCCCTAACCTTTTCAAGCGATATGGCATTTGGCTTGTCGACGATAGTTGGCTTTTCATCAAGCAGGGTAAATAAGCGAGTTGCCGAAGCTAGACCCATTTGCACACTTGAATTCATACCTGAAACTGATTTGAGCGGACGATAAGCCATCATCATTGCCGCAAAAAAAGAAAAGAAGGCGCCCGGTGTGGTTTTACCTTCAATCACTTGATGTCCGCCATACCAAATTACCGCAGCCACACCAAGCCCAGCCAAACTCTCAACAAAAGGCGAAGAGACCAAAGACATTCGAGAAATTTTTCTACCAACTTTGGCAATTGAATCAATAATTAATGACATTCTTTTTATCTCAAACTCTTCGCAATGATAGGCTTTTACTAATTTAGAATATTGCAAAGTATCACTCATTTGTGAGTTAAATTTTGCCGACATTTCTTGGTTTTTAAAAGATAAATTTCTAAGTTTGCGACCCAATTTGTAAATTGGATAAACTGCCAAAGGAAAACCAACAAAGGCAATTAGCGATAGCTCTAAGCTCTGATTAAACATCACCGCAATCAAAGCAATTAAAGTAAAAAATTGTTTGATAAAACCATTTAAACTAATGTTAATCAAACCAACCACACTGCCGATTTCATTGATAATACTGGCTATCATATCGCCAGAAGATTTACTGTGAAGCTTAGAAATGTCTGATGTTATGAAATGGCGATATAATTTTATGCGTAAATCGGAGGTAACTTGCAAGCTAAAATAATTCATCGTTAAGAGTTGAAAATATGTAGCAAATCCCTTGATGATAGTAACCACCACTACTAAAATTGGAATATAAATTAAGGCGTGATAATCTTTTTCGACAAAAACTGAATCAAGGGCGGGCTTGATAAGCCAAGCGTGAAATGAAGTAGTTCCCGCTACAACCAGCATCAGAACAATAGAAATTGACAATATTTTCCAGTGCGAAAAGACATTTTCTTTGGCAATTCTTTTTACTAGATAATAAGTGTTGTTATAATTTATATCCATAATTACTTGGATTGAATTTGAAGTTAATTTTAAAAAAATATATAATTGCAAGTTTTATTCAGCTTATTAATATTTTACTTTATAAAATAAATTATTTCAAGTAAGCAACAACAAAATGCTAAATATTTTTCAAATTTTTCGTCAGCAACTTAATTCAACAATTCTAGATATTGCTCAAAAATACCAAATTTCTATCACTGAAAATGAGTTAAAATCATATGCTATAGAGCCAACTAAGGAGCTATCCTTTGGCGATGTAGCCAGCAATATTGCTATGTATTTTGCCAAAAAATTTCAATTATCACCAAAGGATTTAGCCAACCAAATAATTAATCAACTCGATAAGGAATATATTGAAAAAATCGAAATTGCTGGCGCAGGATTCATCAATATTTTTCTAAAAAACCAAATTTTTTATAAAGTTATTGAGTCAATAAATCAAGAAAATGAAATTACTCTGCCCAATCTTGGCAATAATATAAAAGTAAATATCGAATATGCCTCCCCAAATCCAACTGGTCCAATGCATGTAGGCCATACTCGTGGTGCAATTTTTGGCGATGTTATGGCAAAATTAATGCAAAAAGTTGGTTATGATGTTTTAAAAGAATACTACATCAATGATGCTGGTGGGCAAATTAATACCTTGATAAAATCAGCCTATATCCGCTACCTTCAAGCACTTGGAGTTGATGTCAATATCACTGAAAATTTATATCCCGGTGAATATTTAATTCAAGTTGGCGAAGAAATTAAAAAGCAATTTGGCGACAGCCTTGGCAAAATGGATTTCAAAGAATATTTTCCAAAAATTCGTGATTTAGTTTTAGATGAGATGCTCAAAATCATCAAATCTGATTTGCAGGCACTGGGAATTTTTCATGATAGTTATTTTTCTGAAAAAAAACAACTACACAACCAAGATAAAATTACCAAAATTATCGATTTTCTTCATCAAAAAAATTTAATTTATATTGGAAAATTATCTGCCCCAAAAACCGAAAAAGGTGTCGGCGCCATTCCTGAAGGCTATGACGACCAAGACCAGACTTTATTTCGCTCGAGTGATTTTGGTGATGATCAAGATCGAGTCGTATTAAAATCCGATGGATCACCAACTTATTTTGGAGCCGACTTGGCCTACCTAAAAAGCAAATTTGATCGAGGAGCCAGAATATTTATAATGCCACTTGGCTATGATCATGCAGGCTATGTCAAAAGATTAACCTCAGCCTGTAATGCGATCACCGACCACCAAGCTCAATTGAAAATAATTTTATGCCAAATGGTAAAATTTGTTAAAGATGGCGAACCTCTTAAAATGTCAAAAAGAGCTGGCAATTTCATCACCGCCAAACAGGTTCTCGACGAAATTGGTGCCGACGCCCTTCGCTTTATTATGCTTACTAGAAAAAATGATGCCCCTTTTGATTTTGATTTAAACAAAGTCGTTGAACAATCCAAAGATAATCCGATATTTTATGTACAATACGCCCATACTAGATGCTGTTCGGTAATCCGAAATTTAAAAAATGAAAATCCAGAATTTTATCAAAAAATTTTTGAAAACAACCAAATTAACTTGAAGAATATTTCATCAATTTTAGAAAATCTTGATGACCAAAATGAGATTAATTTAATCAAGAAAATTGCCAATTATATTCGTATTATAGAAATGGCTGTTCACAATTATGAACCGCATAAAATAGCATTTTATCTTCAAGATTTATCTGCTGAATTTCATAGTTTATGGAATAAAGGAGTTGAAAATCCAAATTTAAAATTTATTTTAGTAGATGATTTTAGTAAAACCTACGCTAGAATATTATTAATTAATAGTGTAAAAAAAATAATTGCTAACGGTCTTGAGATCTTTAATATTAAGGCTCTTGAATATATGAATTAAAATTAAATTTTTAAAAAAATGGAAGATTTCGGCTATAAAAGAAATGAACAAATTCAAACTGGCACCAATTTTTACAAAAAAATTTTCTTAATATCTGCCATTTTAGTTTCTTTATCTCTCTTTATTTATATTAGTCTTAATGCCTATAAATTAATTTATCATGATCAAAAAGAAATAGAAACCATCAAATCTCCCGCCCAACCAATCAAAATATATGAAGATAGCGACTATAATGACAAGGATGAAACTAGAGTTGTAAATCGTTCAATTTATGAAGATATTTTTGGCAATAAAAATAATAACATTATCCAAGAAGAAATTAAAATTAACCAAAATATTGAACCCGCCTACCCCCCTAAAAATCTTCGCGACAATAAAAAAGCACCAAATGTAGTAATTGATAATAATGAAGAGGAAGAAGAAAATCCAAAAACAGAAGATGATTCCAAAGCAAATGCCGAAAAAAAACCTAGCGAAATAAGTGATAAACAAAAAAATGAATTACAAAAAATTCAACAAATCGCAAAAAATAAAATTGCCGAGACTCCAAAACCAAGCAGTGCAAAAACCATTCGCAAAAGAAGCTCAATAAGGGTTCAAGTTTCCGCCATGTCTTCTCCAGAAAGTTGCAAAGAATATTACCGCAAATTAAGCCAAAAATATCCAACAATTTTCAACAAAACTAAATATTACATTGAAGAGGCTGATCTTGGAAAAAGAGGTATTTTTTATCGCCTGCAAATTGGTGACTTTTTTAATCAAGTTGATGCCGAAGAATTTTGCGAAAACTTTATTGCCCAGTCTCAAAAATCAAGGTCAGAATGTATAATTGTTGAATAAGCTATAAATTAAATTACCTCTGAGGCAAATTTGTTGCCGCCACTAAAGAATCAACTCTCCCATTATGGGCACTTGATGATGGAGAAATTTCCGCCTTGGTTTTTTGATTTATTTGAGCTTGAAGAGCTTTTGGAAATTGAGCTTTTAAAAAATTACCTATTTCAAAAATCGATAGAATCTCTCCTCTAACTTCGCTAGGCAAATCTTTATCAGCAATCTTGACCTTATCAAAACTCGCAACATTATCATTATAAACCATATATGAACTTTTATCATCTTAATTATCAGTTTTGAATTTTAAATAAAATTCAATTAAGCTATTTGAGCTAAGCTTAAACTTAACCAAATTATTATTAGTTCCATAGAGAACACTTAAATCAATATTGATATTCTTTTCATTTTCATATTCAATATTGAATTTGGAATTAATTTTTTCACTTTCACCTTCTGATAATGAATCTTTTGTTGTTTGAGAAGACTCTATTCTTCTCACTTCGCCACCATTACTTTCTAATGGATAGATTGGAGAGCTTGATTGGCTTGTTACTGGTGCTGCACTGGAAGTTTGTTTTGGAGGATTTTCAAGTTCTGTTGGGTCACAAAAATCACTGCTGATTTTAATAAATTTACTAGCATCATCTAGTATTTTTTAGCCGATTTGGAATCAATATTTTCTTCATTAAAAACATGAAATCTGCTTCCAAAATAATCCTGCGACATTGACGAGTCATTTTTAAATCTTACCAAATTTATTGTTTCTGGAATTTTTAATGGAGAAACTAATTTTTTATCCTCTTCACTTAATAGGTCAAATATATTCATTTTCATATAATTAAATTTTTCTTCTGTAAGAGATTGCCTCTAACAGATGTTTGGTTGATATTGAATCAGCAAAATCCATGTCAGCTATTGTTCTAGCTACTCTAAGAATTCTGCTAATGCCTCGAATTGAAGTTTTATTTTTAGTGACAAAATTTTCTAAAATTTTTTTTGATTGCTCGTCGATTTTACAAAAAATTTCTAGGAATTTTCCAAAAATTTTGGAGTTAAGCATTTTTATTTGCTTAAATTCTTCATATTGATTAAAACGATTTTTTTGGATTTCCCTAATCTGATTAACCCTTTCTTTAATAACCACAGAAGATTCATGCAATGAGGAGTCGTTATAATTTTTTTCACTAAAATAATCGAATCTAGCCACTTCAACAACAATATCAATGCGGTCAAGTAATGGTCCAGAAATTTTATTTTTATACTCTTCGCCACAAACCGGCGCTCGCTTACATTCTTTGCTGGCATCGCCTAAATTACCACATCTACAAGGATTCATGGCACATATCAACTGAAAATCAGCTGGATATTTTGCACATGAATTTGCCCTTGAAATATTTACCTCACCCGATTCTAGCGGTTGCCTTAAGGAATCTAAAACCTGCCTTGGAAATTCAGCCAATTCATCAAGAAACAAAACCCCGTGATGAGCAAAAGAAACCTCACCCGGCTTTGCTTTAACTCCACCACCAACCATTGCCGACATTGAGCAAGAATGATGAACCTCTCGAAATGGTCGATTTAAAATTAATTTACCATCTTTTATTTTGTCGCTAACGCTGGCAATCATATTAATTTCCAAAATTTCCATTAAATCTAGATCTGGTAAAATACTTGGCAATCTGGAAGCTAACATTGATTTTCCAGTTCCAGGTGAACCAATCATTAAAATATTATGACCACCGCAAGCCGATATTTCTAATGCTCTTTTGGCACTTTCCTGCCCCCTTACATCAACGAAATCAAGGTAATTATCATTGTTAAATTGTCGATTATCTTGATAGTTATTTTCTGGGCGGTTAAGAATTTGCTCACCCTTCAAGTGATTTACTAACGAAATAATATCTGGCGAGGCAATTACCTCAATATCGCCTGCCCATACCGCTTCTTTGCCATTTGAAGCCGGACAAATTAATCCGCAATTATATTGATTTGCCGAAATTGCCGAGGAAATAATTCCGCCCACTGAATTTATTGAACCATCAAGCGACAATTCCCCCATTACAAAATATTTATTAATTAAATCTTGCGAGATGACACCAATTTCAACCATTATGCCAAGAGCGATGGCTAAATCAAAATGCCCACCCTCTTTTTGTAAATCGGCAGGCGCCAAATTTACTGTAATCTTTTCAAATGGCCAAGATAAGCCAGATGAGGTTATGGCTCCCCTAACTCTTTCTTTAGACTCGCCGACAGATTTGTCTGGTAAGCCAACGATAGTAAAAATTGATTTGCCCGATGATATTTTGACCTGAACATCAACTGGCAATGCTGTAATGCCATTAAAGGCAAAAGTTTTAATTTTGGCAACCATATTAAGAATATTTGGGTTATAATATTTGGTAGTAAGAATTATTTATTTAATTATAATCTAAAACTTATTTTTTAACTATCAATAACTATTTTATTAATTATAAATATTGAATTTTTATTAAAATAGCATAAAAAAACCCGCCAAAGAAATTTCTTTGGCGGGCATAAGCAATTAGAGATTATCACTTGGATAAACCTCTCTATCTTTTTTTAAATAAAAGATAAGTTTGTTATCAATTATGTTAAAGAATTAACTACCGATAACGTAACTATTATTGCTAAAGGAATAAAAATCATAGTTTACGAATTTTGATAGTTAAAGAAGAGAAATCTATCAAGTTAGCCAAATTAAAAATAATTTGGTAAGTGACGACCTCGATAACTACGAAAAAATTTCTACAAATTTTTTCGCAACTCAACCTCATTCTTTTCAATTTCTTGATTAGATGGTGGTATGAGTCCGGCTTGCATCAAGTAGCCATCGCTACCGATTGTGTTTTTGTTTGCAATTTCTTGTAAAAATTCTTTTAAACCATTGACTAAATTTAAATGTTCGATTTTGTAATAAACATAAAGGGGTCGAGAAATTTTGTATTTTTGCGTGGTAATATTTTCGAAGTTGGCAACAATTCCATCGATAGTTGCGGGCTGAATTTTTGAAGAATTTTCTTGTAAA
>JALREU010000279.1:429-671 GCA_023256705.1 Rickettsiales bacterium | reverse complement strand
TACCAACAGCATCAATTTCATCAATAAAAATGATACATGGAGAGTTCTCTTTTGCTTTCTTAAATAGATCTCGAACTCTTGATGCTCCAACACCAACAAACATTTCCACAAACTCTGAACCAGAGATACTGAAGAATGGTACTCCAGCTTCTCCAGCGATAGCTTTGGCAAGTAATGTCTTACCTGTACCAGGAGGTCCAACTAGCATTACTCCTTTAGGTATTTTAGCTCCAACAGCAGTG
>JALREU010000279.1:0-419 GCA_023256705.1 Rickettsiales bacterium | reverse complement strand
AATATTTCTAAAGAATTGCATATATAGGCTCTTCAATTTCAACAGTAATTCCAACTTTTGCTGATATTTTATATGTTCTTGCTGCCACAGGTGTCATTGAAATAATTTCATATTTTACAACTTCTTCAAATTCTTCTTTAGCTTCATCTACCCCTGCGACATCACTAAATGTAACTCCAGTCTTAGCTTCCATTTGGAATCTTGCCTTTGATTTACCGAAATTCATAGCTTGTCCAGGACCACCTGGCATATTACCTGATCTTCTAAATAAGAACGCAAGTCCTCCAATAAGTACTATCGGGAATATTAGATTACCAAGAATTCCCCAACTCGAATTAGCATCAACATTTGGGTGAGCATCAATATCTACATTAGCTTTTCGTAGTTTGCTAATTAATTCTGGTGCAGTTGCAGGTAGT
>JALREU010000278.1 GCA_023256705.1 Rickettsiales bacterium | reverse complement strand
CTTAATTTTTTTAACCAAAAAATCTAATGTTGGTAAATCATGAGCTGTACATAAAAAATTAATTTTTTTTTTAGAATATATTGCAAGTTTAAAAATTTCTTCGTCTTTTAATTCTCTTGATAACATTCTTTTATGCCATTTCTTAAATTTTTTGCTTATAAAATTATCTGTTTTAAAATGTTGAAATTTTGTTCCAACAGATTAATTTTGAATTTTTCTTTTTCTTCGGAATCAAGTATCTTGATATTTTTTCCATCAATTTCAATCAAGGAGTCATTTGTTTGAATAAAGATTTTTTTTGAATTAAATTTTTTAAAGAAAAAAAACGGAAAAAAAATATATATACATAGGCTAAGCGACTTTTGAAGTAACCGTCTGTCGGAAATGTCTTAAAAAAAATATTATTATAAATTTTTATAAATTTTATTTTATCTAAAAATAAATTATCCCACTCCCCATTAGCATCTATAATAGATACCTGATAATTATTTCCGTATTTTATAAGACCTAATGCCGAGTTAATTACCGATTTAACAGTTGCAACATAACTAGTATGTGGCGACCAATAGTAAATATTCATTAAGATTTAAAAACTTTATAAATTGGTTGCGGGGCTTGGATTTGAACCAAGGACCTTCAGGTTATGAGCCTGACGAGCTACCAGACTGCTCCACCCCGCGAT
>JALREU010000277.1 GCA_023256705.1 Rickettsiales bacterium | reverse complement strand
TCTCAGCATTTTGATCTACTAGTGTTGCATGTCCGGTAAATCTAGTACGTTCAATATAAATTTTTGTTATATCTCCTGTGCCAGCAGCCATGTCTATTAATTTTGAATTTAGTTTTGGTTGTAACCAATCTATTAAATTTTCTTTCCATAAACGGTGAATACCAAATGACATGATATCATTCATCAGATCGTATTTTTTAAATACAGAGTTAAAAACGTTATTTACAAAGTCTTTTTTTGAATTTTGTTTTGTATTAGTATCCTGCATTCTTTAAATATAGAACATTTGTAATCAATAGTCATATAGTTAATGCCAGAATTACCAGAAGTAGAAGTAACGCGAAGAACCTTATTAAAATTTATTAAAAATAAAGTCATCGAAAATGTAAAAATAAATAATTCTAATCTAAGATTTAAAATTCCTGAAAATTTTAAAAAAATTATTATTGGTCAAAAAATTGTTAATATTTTAAGAAGATCAAAATATATTCTCATTTATTTAAACAATAATTATGTGATTATTTCTCATCTAGGAATGTCAGGTAAATTTTTAATAAAAAATAATTGTTATAAAAATTTTTTAAAAACTAGTTATTACTCAAATGAGTTTTCCTCAAAGCATAATCATTTAGAATTTATATTTTCTAATAATTTTAGAGTCATTTATAATGATCCAAGAAGATTT
>JALREU010000276.1 GCA_023256705.1 Rickettsiales bacterium | reverse complement strand
GAGACAGCGCCTTTGCTCTTGTTAACTGGCGGTGGAGACAAGGTAAATGTCAATGCATTTAGTGGCCCACTAGGTTCATTGCCGTACTACATCTGGAAATCATTTAACGCGGGCTCACCTGAAGCAATTACTCGTGCTTGGGCAGGTTTGCTCGTGCTGGTCGGTTTGGTATTGGTCTTATTTACCATTGCACGTTATTTAGGCACAAAGAAAAGTTCGAAATGATTAACACATCAGAAAGAGAGAAAAAAATGGATGCAGGCGTTCGCCCATCATCACTGGCAGAGGTAGCAGCAGCAAAGGTGAAGTCACCTGGTAATGCTTCCCTCGGAACAGGTCTTGAAACTCGTGGTGTGCATGCATGGTTTGGAAAGAACCATGTCCTTTCAGATATCAATTTGAACTTTGGTGCCGGAACTGTCACCGCCTTAATCGGACCTTCTGGTTGCGGAAAATCAACCTTTATTCGAACAATTAACAGAATGCACGAGTTCATTCCAGGTGCTGCCATGGCGGGGCAGGTTTTACTTGATGGCAAAGATGTTTACCAACCTGGTACCGATGTAACGAAGATTCGCTTGCAGATCGGAATGGTTTTCCAAAAGCCAAACCCATTCCCATCAATGAGTATTGGTGAAAATGTGCTCTCTGGTTTAAAGCTTTCACAAACCAAGGTAAGCAATAAGGAA
>JALREU010000275.1 GCA_023256705.1 Rickettsiales bacterium | reverse complement strand
GTTAATTAAAGAATGGCCAAATTGGAGTTTCAAGGGAATTAATATTTATGGTCCTAAAAAATCTGGAAAATCTTATCTAACAAAAATTTTTTCCGATAAAGCTAAATCCAAAATTTTTTATAGTAAAAATATTAATAAAAATAATTTAGACTTAATATTATCTCAAAATGTTTTAATTATAGAGGATATAGATTTTTTTAATGATGAAGTTTTTTTTCAAACAATTTTAAATGATTTTATCAGTAAAAATAAATTTATTTACTTAACTTCTAATAAATTATCAGGAAGCATTTCATTTAAATTAAAAGATTTGGTTTCACGTTTAAACTCATTAGTTACAGTTGCAATTACTAATCCCTCTGATGAATTATTTAACCAAATTTTAACAAAGATGCTCTCTGATAAACAAATTAATATTACAAAAAAAGAAGTCGATTTTGTTTTAAAAAATATTGAGAGAAGTTATGAGGCTGCTTCAAAATTTGTTAAGAATTTAGATGAGTTATCTTTATTATATAAAAAAAAAATAAATACAAAAATTATTAATCAAGCAATAAATAATATTAGTTAATTTTATTAAAGTTTTTTTTAAAATTCACAATTAGTTTTGTTAAAATTTTAATATTATTTTTATTTAAATTTTTTGAGATAATAGAAATTTTTTCATTCTTTAGATTCTTTATAATTTCTTTATCAGAAAAT
>JALREU010000274.1 GCA_023256705.1 Rickettsiales bacterium | reverse complement strand
GCATTGTTGTATTCTGTTTTCTTGAACCAGAATCCGATGAGGAGATAAGAGCAAAGACCAACACCTTCCCAACCTACGAACATCAATACGAAGTTGTTGCCCATTACGAGAAGCAACATGAAGAACACGAACAAATTCAGGTAGGTAAAAAAACGTGAAAAACCTTCATCATGGTGCATGTAGCCGATAGAGTAAACGTGAATCAAAAAACCAATTCCGGTAATGATCAATAAAAATAGTGATGAAAGCGGATCAACTAAAAATGAAAACGGAATGGAAAGTGTATCTGAATTTATCCAAGAAAATAAATTCACAACATGTGTTTTTTCAATTCCAGAATTTACCTGCATAAAAACACCAACAGCCAATATAAAGGAAGCAAGTATGGAAGTTGCTGCAATTGTTCCGGATAAACCCTTACTTATTTTTTTTCCAAAGAATCCGTTAATTAAAAAACCTATTAATGGAAAGAGTGGAATTAAACCTATTAACTTTATCATATTTCCTATTTACAATTTACTTATTTACGATTTTGAAATTTATTATCCTGTTTCTATTCATCTATCTTTTTTATTTTTAAAATTTATTTGTATTTAAAGAAATTAAAAAAAATAATAATTGATTTTTAATTATTGAAATTCTAATTATGTTAGAAAATATGTCTTCTACTTCAAATGAATTCTATGCTAATCTCGAAGAAATA
>JALREU010000273.1 GCA_023256705.1 Rickettsiales bacterium | reverse complement strand
ATCGCGAAAGTGGTGAAATATTTTATGGACGCGTTCCGGCTTATTCAGTTGTAGTTCCCGGCAATATCGCCACTTCAAACAAAAACGATAAAAACTTATCACTTTATTGCGCGGTAATTGTTAAAAAAGTTGATGAAAAAACTCGTTCTAAAACTTCAATTAACGAACTTTTGCGCGATTGATGGCATTAAGCAATTTCTTAACAATAATTATTTTTGTAACAATTAATCTAGCGATTTTGTTCTTTATTACAACTAGAACAACAAGGGTTATTGGCTTAATCTCATCACATCTTGCTATCATCTTTTTATTCCACATTTATTTAAAATCTTTCATCAATTTCAAAGAAATAGTTTTGGTAATAAGTATTTATTCGATGGTGATTTTATTTTTAATTTCCAACAACAAATCATTTTTGAATGATATTTGCGATAACGAAGAAACTCCAAAAAAATACAATCTTCTAAAATTCCAAATTCCCATCGCCATAATGATTATTGGCTCTACAATATGTATTTTACTAATCTCCGTCAGCTTACCAAGTATCAACAAAATAATTGCCCAAAAAAAACTAACTCGAACAAACGAACTCGAGGTCAATCCTCTAATTTTGCCGTCTCATCCAGCGCATATTGCGGTGAAAAAATTTTATCTTGGCAAAAAATTTAACGATGGCGAGACTTCTGATGCTGTTTCACTGGCTCTTGAAAAA
>JALREU010000272.1:261-712 GCA_023256705.1 Rickettsiales bacterium | reverse complement strand
ATGAAGCTAAGAAAAAAACTATGCCCACACCACCAGTTATAAAGCCTGCAAAAATCATTTTGGCAATATTTGCGGCATCCACATTAGGTCCGTAGCCAATTGCCCGCACCAATTTACAATCCAAAGTATCCCAAATTCTCAAATAATTTTTTCCTGGTGGGTATTGAGGTGGTAAAATATCATACTTTTCTAAATCATTCAACTCAAGAGCACGAAGCTTATCAACATATTGATAATTCTTTTTAGGGAATTGACAACCATCTTTTTTCTTGGCATTTGGTAAGAATGTAATATTTGATAATTCGGTTGAAACATTCAGAATTTGATTGATAAATAAGCCTTGCCAAGCATTTCCAAGTGCAAAAAACGAAACTAATCCTATTTTTACCAAAAACACTGAGATGGTCTTTTTATTAATATGCATTTCAGGAACTGCAAACATTATTTGATA
>JALREU010000272.1:0-251 GCA_023256705.1 Rickettsiales bacterium | reverse complement strand
AACATAACCACAGAAAGAACCAAAACAATTTTTATAATATTTTTAAATTGGTTTTGCATTTTCTGAAATAATGTAATACCTCGAACATCGCCTTTAACATAAGCATAATCAGTACTGTAAAGATTTTGGTCTACCACACTGACACATTTCTTTTTAATTGGATCATAAACAAATTCAGAACTTGTACATTTGGTATCTCCAGCAATTTGAAGAAAATTATTTTCAATCGACTCTTTAATACATTGAACAAT
>JALREU010000271.1 GCA_023256705.1 Rickettsiales bacterium | reverse complement strand
CAATTTCAGCTGTTTTATCTACTAATGTATTGCCACCAATAAAGATGTTTTTTTTAACCAGTTTTATATTTTTAGAATGCAGAACATTTTCATTATCAACATTCGAATTTGGATAAAAAAAATTTACTACTTTATAAAAATCAATTTCAGGTTGTTCAGAAATTAATGGTATTGTTTTTTTATTTAAATATTTTTATAAAAAAAATTTTAATAAATTAAATAAAAATAATATTAAAATTAAATTTATTGGAGATTTAAAAAATATTCCGAAAGATTTAAAAATTATTATAAAAAAAATTGAAGATAAGACTAAAAATAATGACGCTATAACTGTAATTTTTGCATTTAATTATGGTGCGAAATCAGAATTAGTAAATGCTTTTAAAAATATAATAAAGAATAAGACTAAAGTTAATAAAATTAATGAAGAATTAATCAATAATTATTTATATACAAACAATATCCCTGATCCTGATATTCTTATACGCACTGGCGGAGAAAAAAGGCTGAGTAATTTTTTATTATGGCAACTTTCATATGCAGAATTATTTTTTATTAATAAAAATTGGCCAGATTTTAATTTTTTTGATTTAAAAAAAATAATTAAGGCTTTTGGAGTTACTAAAAGAAAATTTGGCGGATTAAATGAGTAATTTTACTAAAAGATTTATTATTTCTTTATTAGCTTTTCCACTAATTTACATTCTTCTTTAT
>JALREU010000270.1 GCA_023256705.1 Rickettsiales bacterium | reverse complement strand
TGCCAAATATAAGAAATTACCGCAATAAAATCGACGCCATTCTCAACTAAAATTTTACAATTTTGAGCATTTATCCCGCCAATGGCAACAATTGGCAAGTTCAGCATTTCGTTGGCCCAACTAATAATTTCTGGCGAAGCTTTGGCACGGGGTTCTTTAGTTTGTGTTTCAAAAAATGCCCCAAAAGAAATATAATTAGCCCCCTGCTCTCCTGCTTGCATGGCCAGATGCCGTGAATTGTAACAGCTTGCCCCGATCACAAAATTTTTGGGGGCAAGTTCGCGAATTTTTGAAATTTTTTGATCATCAATTCCAACATGAACACCTGATGCGCCAACTTCGAGAGCAATTTGATAAAAATCATTTAATAAAAATAAACAATTATTATCGTCGCAAATTTTTTTGATTTCTTTGGAAATAATTTTGATTGAATCGTAAGAGTGATTTTTTAGTCGTAACTGAAAAACGGGTACAAGACCAGTTTTTAAGGCTAAACGAAGTTGAAGGCAAAAATCATCAAAGTTATTAATTTCGGGTGGAGAAATTAAATAAATTTGTGCCATTTATTGACTATTTTTTTCTACGAAAAAAGGCTGGAACATTAACAACATCGTCATCATCAAACTTTTCTTGATTGGAATTGTCAGATTCTTCATCGTCAAAAACTGTACCATTACCAAAAAATTGCTTGCGCTTTTTTTCAACCTCAATTGAA
>JALREU010000026.1 GCA_023256705.1 Rickettsiales bacterium | reverse complement strand
AATCATGCCAATTATGCCCAAGGCATGAGTTTGGAAGAGATTGAAAAGCAATAAAAAATCCTTCAGAACAAAACCATTTTCTGCAATCATAAAAAATAATACAAAATACAAAAAAAATCCTACCACACAATTTCCAAAAATTCTAAAGCTAAAATCTGCAAAGGTTTTACCGCCATAAATATCAGTGCGATTATCAAATATAAAAAGATGGTAATATTGGAAATAATAGAAATATATGTAAAAAAACAACGGAATTAGAAAAATCAGAATTAAATAATTAATTTTTTGGGATAATTTATACTCATCATCATTATCTTTAAATCTTGGACTAAGCCAATAGTAAATCACTAATAAGAAGGCAAAAACCAAATGAAAATTTCTGGTAAGTGATAAAAAAGTTAAGGTTATGCTTGAAATAATTTTGATGTAAAGCTGGTTTTTATTTGGACTATATAATGAAAAATATATAACCATGGTTAGCAAAGCGTTGCATATAATTTCTTTTCCACTATCAGAAATATAAATGATGTAAGAGTTGGTAAAAAAAACCAAAAATGTTAAAAATAGTGATTTTTTAACATTTAAATAATGTCGAAAAATTAAAAAAACAAAACAAGTGTAAAGTAAAAATGATAAATATTGACTTGCATAAACTACAAAATTATCATTATTATAAATATAGTAAAATAGTGTTAGAAATACCGAATATGACGGAAAGTGATATGGCTTTATGTTGCTAAAATTGTAGTTAAACAAGGATAATTCGTCATAATATAAATCTAAACTAAATTGAGTTATATTGGTTAATTGTTTTTTTTCGTAGATGTTTTTGGCAATTGACAAATATTGAAAAGAGTCGTTGCAAATGAAATTAGGATTTCCTGATGTCAATAAATATTCAATCAAAAAAACAATCAGCCAAAAAATGGCAAATAAGAAAAAAAAATTGTAGTTTTTTTTAAATAAAATATTGGGCATTTAATATTATGCAAGAATTCAAGTGGTTATTTAGAAATATAAAAAATATTAATAGCTTTGATAATTTTATCAAGTTTCTTGTGATGGTTCTTCAAGAAAAAAAATTCCGGTTTTTGTTGGTTGGTTTCTATAATTCAGTCTTTTCGTATTTTTTTGGATTGATTTATTTTTATTTTATAAATATCAATTTTATCAAACTTACGATTTTTAATATATTAGTGACAATTCATAGCTTTTTAACCCACAAATATCTTAGCTTTAAACGACCAAAATATTCAAAAAAGGAAGTTATAAAAGGAATAATTTCTTATGGTTCGATGTATTTATTGTCATATATAATTATCTTCGGGCTCATGAAAATAGGCTTCGGTCAGGTTATTGCCTATAATATAAATTTTGTATTATCGATAATTTTATTTTATATAATACATTCAAAATTTACATTTAAATAATTTATTTTTTGTCTTCATCGAAATCTATAACATGAAAATTATCGGGTGGAACAATTGGCGATTTTCGTCCGCAACAACTTATCAACAGCATCAAAGAAATTAAAAATATTTTAGTAAAAAAACTCATAAAGATAATTATTTTTTAAAAGATTTTAAATATTTTTTGGCATTTTCAAGTTGAATTTTGACCTGTGAAGGAGAGGTTCCGCCATAGCTATTTCGTGATTTAACCGAGTTTTTTACATCAAGAAAATTAAAAATTTCTTTTGTAATTCTTGGTTCGATTTTTTGCATATCACTAAGTTTTAATTCGTGAAGATGAAGGTTTTTTTTCTCCGCCATTTTAACGATTGCTCCCGTTAAATGATGGCATTGACGAAAGGGTAAATTAAGATTTTTTACTAACCAATCCGCTAAATCTGTGGCACAAGAATAATCTTGTGAAGCCATTTTTAGCATATTTTCTGCATTAATTGACATGTCATCAATCATTAATGCCATTAATTTAATACAAATTTTACTATTTTCTAGGGCATCAAATAACGGCTCCTTATCTTCTTGCATATCTTTGGAGTAGGTCAAGGTAAGGGCTTTCATGGTGGTTAAGAGTGATATTAAAGAGCCAGCAATTCTTCCAGTTTTGCCTCGAATTAATTCGGCGCCATCGGGGTTCTTTTTTTGAGGCATAATCGAACTTCCAGAAGTAAAGCGATCAGATAATTTAATGAAGCCAAAACCGCGACTCATCCAGATAATAATTTCCTCGGATAATCTCGATAAATGATTGGCAATTAGGTTCAAGCAAAAAATAAATTCAATTGCAAAATCACGGTCAGAAACTGAATCCATTGAATTTGCGGTTGGCTTTGAAAATTCCAACTCCTTTGCCACAAAATCTCGGTCAATTGGGTAAGAAGTTCCGGCCAAAGCGCAAGCCCCAAGAGGGCATTCATCAAGTCTTTTAGATAAATCATTTAATCGCGAAATATCTCTTTTAAACATTTCGTGATATGCCAAAAGATGGTGGGAGAATAGCACGGGCTGAGCGAGCTGAAGATGAGTAAAGCCCGGCATAATTACTTCAATATTTTCTACACTTTTTAGCACTATATTTTCTTGAAGTTCTAGCAATAATTGTTGAATTTCATTGATATTATCGCGAACAAATAGTCGAAAATCAAGGGCAACCTGATCGTTGCGAGAGCGGGCGGTATGAAGTTTGCCAGCAACTTCGCCAATTATTTCTTTTAATCGCGATTCAATATTTAAATGGATATCTTCTAATTCAATGGAAAAATTAAATTCACCATTATTTATTTCTTGCAAAATTTGTTGAAGACCTTGAATGATTAAATCCTTTTCCTTTGTGGAGATAATTTTTACCTTGGCCAACATTTTGCAATGCGCAATTGAGCCGGCAATGTCTTGTTGGTAGAGTCTTTTATCAAAAGTAATCGATTGATTGATTTGTTGCATCAGCGAGTCGCAAGCATTATTAAATCTTCCGCCCCACATTTTGTTGCTGGTTTTTTTGATATTTTTTTTGACCGACATTTTTTAAATTATTTTTAGATGAATAAAATTTTTGGATTTTTCTTAAAATACTTAGCATAAATTATAATTATATTTAAAATATTTCAAATTAAAATTTTAAAAATATTATAATTAAACTCGCAACAATTAAAATTTAATTTTACTTCAAAAATTTATGGAGCATTGGAGGCTAAACAACTATACTGTTTTTGATAGAACCCAATTATCTTTCTTGAAAAAATGGTGGATTGACATCGACAAAATTAACTTTTCAATAATATTAATTTTAATGGTTTTTGGTTTGATGATGACTGCAACATCAAGTCCAGCTATTGCCAAAAGAATAGATGTTGAAAAATTTTATTTTTTAAAAAAACAAATTTTATTTGCAATTTTGGCTTTAGGAATATTGATTTGCATTTCCTTTATGAGCTACGACCAAATTAAAATTTTTGCATTAATCGGAATGGCAATAAGTATTGTTTTATTGGTTGTGGTCTTAGGATTTGGTTCCAAAGCTAAAGGGTCAACTCGGTGGCTTTCACTTGGCTTTCTTACGATTCAGCCATCAGAATTTGCCAAAACTTTTTTTGTAATTTTTAATGGCTATTGTTTGCATAAATTTGTGAATCACAAATTTCAATATAAATATGGAATATCGGTGCTAACAATATTGGTGCTTAGTATGTTGTTATATTTACAGCCTGATTTTGGAATGATGATTTCCTTTGCCTTAATTTTTTCAGTCCAATTATTTTTATTTGGATTGCCTTGGATTTTGATTTTTATTTTAGGAGTTGGTGGAATAATATTAGGAATCGGCGCCTATTTAAGCCTTCCGCATGTGGAGGATAGAATTAATCGTTTTTTGGATGTTAAGCAAAAAAATTATCAGGCAGATCGAGCAATAGACGCTTTTGCCAATGGTGGATATTTTGGCAAAGGACCTGGAAATGGAGTTGTAAAAAAATATATTCCAGATGTTCATACTGATTTTATATTTTCGGCCATTGGCGAAGAATATGGAATTATTTCTTGCGGGGTCGTGCTTATTATTTTTGCCTATTTGGTAACTAGAATAGTTAGGCGAGCCATTGATGAAAATGACTTGTTCATCTATTTATCGCTCTGTGGTTTGATGATGCAATTTGTAATTCAGGTTTTTGTAAATACTAGTGTTAGCTTAAGTTTAATCCCAACTAAGGGTATGACGCTACCTTTTATAAGCTATGGCGGATCTTCTTTGATGTCGACGGCAATTTGTTTTGGTTTAATTTTAGCCTTAACCAAGCGAAAATATCGCCGAGAGAATTATTAAAGAATTGAGCGATGACAAAAAACTATTAGATTATAACCATCTTGAGCAGAAAATTCGATTTCAAGCTTTTCATTATCCCGAGTAAAAACCGATGAATTATTAACTGATTTAGAGACTTGCCATCCAAGTTTTGGTAGGTTTGATTCGTAAAAGTTTTTGATTTTTTTAATATCGTAATTTGATTGGTAAGTTGAGGAACTAAAGCTTCCAGACAGGCTATCAAATTCAAGATTATGATCATTGATAATTTCTAAGCCATTGACCAAAGGAATATCTTGCGTGCCATTGATAAATTTTGAGGTGGCAAATATTTCGTTGTCATTGGAGTTTTTGATTTTTTTGACATTTGTTTTGCAAGAAAAGGTGGTAAAACAAATTGCAAAAATACAAACAAGCTTCAATTGTGAATTCAGAAAATTTTTCATAGGTTAAATATATTAATATTTTTAATAAATTTTAATAATAAATTTTATTATTGCAAAAATTTTTTTTAGTTATTTTTTTTGACAATTTGGGCAAAAAAATGTTGAGCGTTGATTTTGAACAATTCGTTGAATTTTGCTGTTGCAAACAACGCATTCTTGATTGGCTCGATCATAAACCTTGTGAAAATTTTGAAAAAACCCCAATTCTCCATTGGCATTTTGATAATCTGAAATTGAAGAACCACCATTTTCTATGGCATTATCAATAATTTTTTTAATAGATTTGACTAATTTATTAATCTCATTTTTCGATAGGGAGTTAGCTGGTCTTCGTGGAGAAATTCTGGCATCAAATAACGATTCGTTAATATAAATATTGCCAACACCAACCACAATTTTATTGTCCATCATTGTGGATTTTATATTAGTGGTTTTGGTCCGTAATTTTGTCCATAAATAATCGGCGTTAAATTCGTCGCTTAAAGGCTCTACTGCTAAGTCTTTTAATAATTTATGGTTTTTTAAATCTTGATCTTTAACCAAGTCAACAAAGCCAAAACGGCGGGCATCATTAAAAATTAACCATTGATTTATAGATAATCTTAAGGCAAAATGATCATGTTTTAAATAATTAAATTCACTAGACAAATTTATTCTGCCACTCATTCCAAGATGAATGACTAGAGTTTTTTTGTTGGATAATTTAATTAATAAATATCTTGCCCTTCTAGCAATATCTTTTATAAGATTTTCTTCTAAATTCTCTAAATCTTCGCTAGAGGCAAATCGAAGATTATATTTTGAACGGAAAATTTCTAAAATTTGAGCATTTTTGACAGGCTGTAAGCCTCTTTTTATTGTTTCAATTTCTGGAAGTTCGGGCATAGTTTTAAATTTTTTTATAATTTTATCAATTAAATTTTAGAAATGAATAATAATTTTTCTACGAATAACAAATTTTCCGATAATTATTTATTAGAAATTCCAGCCGAATTTAACACCAATAAAGTTTTAATGCATAGCTGTTGCGCTCCATGTGCTGGTGATTTGATGGAGCGAATGATTGAATCAAATATTGAGCTAACAATATTTTTTTATAATCCAAATATTCATCCAAAAAAAGAATATGAAATACGCAAAGAAGAAAATATTCGTTTTGCAGAAAAATTGGGAATAAAATTTGTCGATGCTGATTATGATGTGCAAAATTGGTTTGCGCGCGCTAAGGGTCTGGAATATGAACCAGAAAGAGGCGAAAGATGCACAAAATGTTTCGATATGCGTTTCGAAAGAACGGCACTTTATGCATTTGAGAATGGCTTTAGCGTTTTTACTTCGTCGCTTGGCATTTCAAGATGGAAAAATATGGAGCAAATTAATGATTGTGGTCTTAGATCGGCAAAAAATTATGTTGGAGTAAATTATTGGACTTATAATTGGCGGAAATTTGGTGGCGCCGAGAGAATGTATGAAATTGCCAAAAGAGAAGAGTTTTATAAGCAAGAATATTGCGGATGTATCTTTTCACTTCGTGATAGTAATAATTGGCGTAAACAAAATGGTCGTCAAGAAATAAAAATTGGTGAAGAATTTTATCAAAATATTATTAAAAACTCGTAAAAATGAATTTTTTGTTTAAGAAAATAAAAGATGATAAATTAAATTTAGTCAAAAACAAATATTTGGTTCTTTTATCATTCGCAATTTTAATCATATTATTTCAAACTCTAACTTATTTTATCACTGGCGGAAATTTAGTTTTCAATTCCAATGATTCTTTTTTATATTATCTTAATGAAGCTAAGAATATATATGAACAAAAGTCGATGCACGATATTTCCAAAGTTTTGATTAATATCTATCTTCCTTATATTGATCAAACAAATATTGGCTTTAAAGATACACCAAAGCCTTATCACTTTCCACTTTATTCAATCTATATTTCCTTATTTTTTTATATAACTAAAAACTTTTTTTTGATTGGGGTATTGAGTCAACTTCTGCTCGCTTTAGGGTTTTTACAATTTTTATTCTTAATTTTAAATAATTTTTACAATAAATCGGTTTCTTTTATTTTTTGTACATTATTTTTTCTTATATCGCCAATGTTTTTATTGGTTGCTGATGTCTCTTATGAGTTATGGACAGGATGTTTTATATTAATGATTTTTTATTTTGGATTATTTGCTAGAAATAGAAACGATTTAAAATATTATTTATTGATGTTTGTGGCAATAAATTTTTCAGTTTTAAGGGTAAAATACTTTATTTTAATTCCGCTTATGATTTGGTGTTATCGATTATTGCCTACAAAATATAATGAAGAAGTCAAAAGAATATCTACTAAAAATGCATTTTTATATTTAATTTTATTAATAATTTTGCCAATTCTGATTCAATATTATTGCTACAACATATTGGTTTGGCATAAATTTTCCGATTTACTCTATATGCATGACGGTTTAAAAGAATATGTTTTCCCAATATTTTCAAGAATGGCTTATAATCTTATATATATTTTTTCAGATGGGTTTTATTTTTATCATAATCGATTTTTAGTTTTTATTAACCTTATTGGTTTGATTTTTTTTATTATTCACCTTTGGGATATTGTAAAAAAACAAAAACTCAAAAGATTTGATGTAATAATAATTTTTAACTATATTTTATTTTGCTCCATAACTGTATTATATGTTCCAGATGGCTTTAGAATGCTACTTTCATGTGCCCCATTTGTTCTTATAATGATATATAGAAATCATCATATTTTTAAAAAAATCTTTTACTTTAATTATAAAAAACCCTTTATAATTTTAATAATTATTGTTTTTGGTAATTTTTTAATAAAAAATATAACTTGGATATCGTCCAGAAATGAAGCCTTTTTGATCCATAATGAACATAATATTAAAATTAATAAAATTCTTAACGAATATAATATTAATAAGTCTGCAACCAATTTTTGGTTATTCAAAAATTATTTGGTGCCGATGATGCATATTTATGATAATAAATATTTTCTTATATATGATTCTATTAAAAATTATTGTGCTGATTATGAAAAAAACCCTGATAATGTTGAATTAATGCCAATAATTTTTTCAAATGAATTAAATGATCTTGTGAAGGAGGAGAAGTGTCTGAGTATTCTAGAAAAATATGAAAAATTTAAAAAATATGATATTGAATTTTATCTAAAAAAAGATATTATAATTTCAAAAAAATAAATTATTTACATAATGAATTCAATTAAAATAACCTTTCCAGATTCGGCAGTTAAGGAGTTTTCTCAAAATATAAGTGGCTTTGAACTTGCAAAATCAATCTCTTCTTCACTCGCTAAAAATGCTATTGCCATTAAAATCAATAATGAACTTTTTGATTTATCTCATAAAATAACAAGCGATGCTAAAATTGAAATCATCACTCCCAAATCTGGGGCGCAAGCTCTAGAAATAATTCGCCATGATTGTGCTCATATTATGGCCGAAGCAGTAAAAGAGCTATATCCACAAACTCAAGTCACAATTGGACCCGCCATCGAAAATGGCTTTTACTATGATTTTGCCCGTCAAGAACCTTTTACTTCCGCGGATTTAGAAATCATTGAAAATAAAATGCGCGAGATAGTCAAAAGAGATGAAAAAATTGTTCGTGAAGAATGGAATCGAGATGATGCTGTTAGTTTTTTCAAAAGTATCAAGGAAGATTTTAAGGCAGAAATTATTGCTTCAATTCCCGCTGGTGAAAAAATTTCTCTTTATCGTCAGGGTAATTTTATTGATTTATGCCGAGGTCCTCATGCACCATCAACTTCGCATATCAAATATTTTAAGCTAATGAAAGTTGCAGGAGCATATTGGCGCGGAGACTCTAATAATCAGATGTTACAGCGTATTTATGGGACTGCTTTTGAAAGCGAAGAATCGCTTAAAAACTATTTATTCATGCTTGAAGAGGCAGAAAAACGCGATCATCGCAAATTGGGTAAGCAACTCGATTTATTTCACATTCAAGAAGAGGCGACTGGTTCAGTATTTTGGCATCATAAGGGTTATATTTTATATCGTGAAATCGAAAATTATATTCGCCAAAAAATCACCGATAATGGTTATGTTGAGGTAAAAACTCCGCAATTAATCGATAAAATTTTATGGGAAAAGTCAGGGCATTGGGATAAATTTCGTGACAATATGTTTGTAGCCGAAAGCGAAAATAGATTGTTAGCAGTTAAGCCAATGAATTGCCCTGGTCATGTTCAAATTTTTAATCAAAATTTAAAATCCTATCGCCAATTACCACTTCGAATGGCTGAATTTGGTTGCTGTCATCGCAATGAATCATCTGGTTCTTTGCATGGTATAATGCGAGTTCGTTCATTTACGCAAGATGATGCCCATATTTTTTGCGAGGAGCATCAAATCAATGATGAAACCGTTAAATTTTGTGATTTGTTGAAAAATGTTTATCGAGATTTTGGCTTCGAAGATATTTTGGTAAAATTTTCGACTCGTCCAGAAAAAAGGGCGGGTTTGGATGAGGTTTGGGATAAAGCTGAAAAGGCTCTTGAACTTGCCGTTAATTATGCTGGCTTAAAATATGAACTTAATGAAGGCGAGGGGGCATTTTATGGACCGAAGTTAGAATTTACCTTGGTTGATGCCCTTAAGCGTGAGTGGCAATGTGGGACTTTGCAAGTAGATTTTGTTTTGCCTGAAAGGCTTGATGTTAATTATATTGCTCAAGATGGAAGCAAAAAAAGACCAGTTATGTTGCACCGAGCTATTCTTGGTAGTTTGGAGAGATTTATTGGGATATTAATTGAAAATTATGCAGGAAAGCTTCCATTATGGCTATCGCCAACGCAAATTATCGTCGCCCCAATTACCAATGAATTTGATGGATATGCAGAAAAAATAAATAATATTTTTTTGAAAAATAAAATCCGAACTGAACTCGATCTTGATTCGCAAAAAATATCATACAAAATTCGTCAACATTCTCTAAACAAGGTTCCATATATTGTTGTAGTTGGAAAAAAAGAGTTTGAGGAAAATCAAATTTCAGTTCGTGAGCTCGGTAGCGAAAAGCAAAATAATTATAATATTGAAGAATTTTTGGATTTAATTTTGCAAAAAATTGAAAAAAAAGACACTAATTACAATATTTCTTAGAAAAGATTTAATTATTTTTCTTAAAAATCACAATAAGAGACGATGTTATTATAATCATATTTAAATTGTGTTTTGGTAATTTTGGAAATGATTTTTTCATTTTCAGCAAAAATTATTGGCAAATCATCGCAATTTTTTAGAATTTTTCTAGATAATGGAAAAAATCCACTATAGCCATTAATAGTTTTAACCCTTAATTCATTAGATAAATGCATCATAATTAGTTGATTATTTATAAAATCTAAATAATCTGCATCTGGCTTGCTGGCATAATAAATAACTGAGTTTTTTTGAATATTCTTTTCCATAAATTTACTTTTAACTTCAAAATATTCATCTTCAATTTGCTTAACAGAAGCATAGTTAACTCTTAAAATAAAAGGCTCAAAAACCGCCAAAAATAAAATTAAAATCTGTAAATATTTCCAATTATTCTGAAATTTAAATTTATTGATAACTAAAGTTATAAAATAAATAAACACGAAAATTAATACAAAAACAAATCTACTATATGCCCTTAGATTCTTGAACGGATCAATAAATAATTGTAAAAGACTAAACAGGCCTAAATATTTCTCTAAGTGAAAAAAAACTAGCATAGCTATGGTGGCTTTTAGCAAATTTTTTTCAAATTGGGTGAGGGATTTAAGAATTTTTTTGTTCAATAAAAAATATATTAAGATAAACCATGGAGCAAATCCTATGAAATAAAACACTTCACAATAATTTCGTGGGGAAGATGTTTCAAAAAAACTAAAAAAATATTTTATAATGGGATTGCCCAATGAATTAAATAAATAACTCAGGTTAAAATCCAAACCTTCTAAAATTTGCGGTTTTTTTAGGTTGTAGATATTCATTGCTTGGTAATATGGATAACTCCAAATAATAAGAATAAAGATTGATAGGGCAATAATTGACAATGAAATTTTGTAAGAAAATTTTTTTGGAAAAAATTTATTAAATTCATTGATATTGTAGTTGCCAAAATAAAACAATAATAATAAAAACATAAAAAAAGCAAAAAAACATCCTAAATAAATATTGCACAATAACTGCAGTGTAATGCAGAGTAATATATAGCTTGCATATTTGAAGTTTTGCGTATCGGTATATCTTTTAAAATACCAAATTCCAAGGATAATAAAAATTTTTAAATTAAGCTGAATATGTCCAATTCTTTCAAAATTAATTTGATTAAAGGCAAATAGATAAGCGCCGATTGCGCTTGATAATGCATTAAATTTAAATTTTCGTAGAACATAATAGCATACCAAAAAATTGGCAATTAATCCAAGATAAACCCATATTTGATAAGATAAAATCTCATTGAATCCTAAGAACCTAATTAATGAATAAAAGGGGGCTACTAACCAATGATTATCCGATAGATTCATGGTATTTGGTAAGCCAAAAAAGAAGTTTCCATCGATAAAGCTTGAGTTTTTTCCAGTTAAAACTCCATAAAAATATTCTAAAACAAAATGATTGAATCTAGTGTCAAAATAATCGCCAGGTATTTTGGTAAAAAAATCAATTTTAATTATGTAAAGTAAGGTGCCAATAAAAAAAAGCAAAAAATGAAGGTGATTTTTTAAAAGAGAAAAAAGGTTTTTTCTGGTAAAAAAAACACCTGAATTCATAAAAAAAATCAATTTTTGTTTTTTTCAATTGCATAAGCAATATTAAACATGGTTTGTTCGTCAAAATGCTTAGAAATTATTTGCAATCCAAGAGGTAGCCCTTGATTATCAAAGCCTGCTGGCACTGATATTGCAGGTAATCCCGCTAGGTTTGATGGAACAGTAAAGACATCATTTAAATAAATTTTTACGGCATCAAAATTTTGCATTTCATTAAAACTAAAAGCCGAAGATGGGGTTGATGGAGTAAGAATGGCATCGACTTTTTTGAAGGCTTCGATGAAATCATTATAAATTAACTTGCGAACCTTTAAAGCCTTTTTGTAATAGGCGTCATAATAGCCTGCCGATAACACATAAGTGCCAATCATAATTCTTTTTTTAACCTCTTTTCCAAAACCTTCAGCTCTGGATTTTTGATAAAGTTCGTTAATAGAAAGATTCTCTGATTTTGTTCTAGAGCCATAGCGAACTCCATCAAATCGAGCTAAGTTTGAAGAGCATTCTGCTGGGGCAATTACATAATAAACCGCAGCCGCATATTTGGTATGAGGAAGGGAAATTTCAATAATTTCCGCTCCGGCTTTTTTCAACATCTCAATGCCATTTTCCCACAATTTTTCAATTTCAATTGGCATATTATCAACACGGTATTCATTGGGAATGCCTATTTTTAAGCCCTTAACATTTGAATTTAAAAGCTTGGCAAAGTCAGGAACTTCAATATTAACCGAAGTTGAATCTTTTGAGTCATAGCCTGAAATTATTTTTTGAAGTAAGGCGCAATCATAAATATCTTTAGCAAAAATTCCAGCTTGATCAAGCGAACTTGCAAAGGCAATCATTCCATAACGAGATGAGCGACCATAGGTTGGTTTAACGCCAACGGTGTTGGTAAAAGATGCTGGTTGGCGAATAGAGCCTCCAGTGTCCGATCCAGTTGCTCCAGCACATAAATTTGCTGCAACACTAGATGCTGACCCGCCCGAAGAGCCACCAGCAACCAAATCATCGTTAGAATCTTTCCTTTTATAAGGATTAATTACTTTTCCAAAATAAGAATTGGCATTAGCTGAGCCCATGGCAAACTCATCCATATTTAATTTTCCAAGGCAAGAAATTCCAGCATCAAATAATTTTTGAGTTACAGTTGATTCGTAGGTTGGAACAAAATTCTCAAGCATTTTAGAAGCACAGGTGGTACGAATATTTTTTGTGCAATATAAATCTTTGATACCAAAAGGAATGCCTTCAAGTTCACGCATTTGGTTTTTGGCGATATTGTCATCGGCGGTTTTGGCTTGACTTAAAGCAATTTCAAAAGTTTCAGTTATAAAACAATTTAAATGACGATTGGCTTCAATATTTTTAATATATTCTTTGGTAAGCTCAACTGCGCTAAATTTCTTGGATTTTAGAGCATCAAGAGTCTGTTTTATTGTTAATTTTGTGAGTTCCATTTTATTTTTTTAAATTATATTTTAAAATACAAAAGATTGCTCTAAAACCATCTTTCCAGCCGATTTTCTTACCCTCTTCATAAGTTCTGCCGTGATAAGAGATGCCAACTTCGTAAATTCGACATTTAGTTTTAGCAATTTTCGCAGTAATTTCAGGTTCAAATCCAAATCTTGTCTCTTCAATTTTAATGGGCTTAATTATGCTAGCACGAAAAGCTTTGTAACAAGTTTCCATGTCCGACAGATTTAGGTTGGTAAAAATATTAGAAAGCATTGTCAAGAAACCATTGCCAATGCGGTGCCAAAAATATAAGACTCTTCTACATTCGCCAGAAATAAAGCGCGAACCATAAACCACATCAGCTTTATCATCAATTATTGGGGTGATAATTTTTAAATATTCTTTTGGGTCATATTCTAAATCCGCATCTTGAATTATAATAATATCACCATTTGCTTCGCTAATTCCTTTGGCAATAGCGCTTCCTTTGCCCTGATTATATGGTTGATAAATGATTTTATGGACAAGTGGAGAAATTTTTTCTTGCAAAATCTCTCTAGTGCCATCGGTTGAAAAATCATCAATAATAATAATTTCTTGTTTTTGATATGAAGAATTAAGAACAGCTTGAATCAGTTTTTCTATGGTGTTTTTTTCGTTAAAACATGGTATAATTACTGATAAAAGCATTTTTTACAAATAGATATTAAAAATTGGTTTTTAGATTATAAATTTAAGTTAATTTTATTTAAAAAATTTAAAAATAAAATATAAAATTTCCAGATTTTATTGTTTTTTTTGGCAAAAACATTAAATAAATTCTTAGAATATTACTATGGTGTTTTTGTTATTTCAATTAAATATTGGGATAAGGTTTTTTTCATTCAGTAAAACATTTTAAAAACAAAATTTATTATAGACATAATAATTATCTAAAATATAGTTGTTTTTAAAGAAATAACTTATTACTCACAATCATTTCGCATCATTTTATATGGAAAATTTTATATTTAGGTTTCCAAAAAAATATCAGAAAATTTTGCCTTATTTAATCTCAATAATTCTTTATGGTGTTTTTTTTATTCCTAATATTACCATCGGTAAATATTATTTTGATGATTACGTAATTTCGAACTCTCTTCCGGCGTTGAAGAAATTTTACAATTATGATTATTGGGATTTTGCGAAGGGGTCTTTTTTGGTTTTCTTAAAGTCGGAAGATTTTATGGTTTATATCTTACGCATTTTTTAGTTTTTTACCTTACCGACAATTATTTCCAATATCAAATAGTTAAGGCAATTTTTAATGTTATTCCATTATTTTTATATGCCAAAATCATCAAATTATTAAGCAATAATTCAAATAATTCGTGGTTTTTTATTTTTGCAATTCCTTGCACCTTTCTGACCTTAGTTGATGTTGATAGCCTGTCGACCCAAGGTTTATCTATTCAAATCACAGCTATTTATATTGGTTTATCAACAATATTTTTTATAAAAACTCAGCAAAGTTTAGAAAAAAAATATCAAATTTTATCCTATTTTTCTTTTTCATGGCTTTCTTTCATTATGAATTTGGTCTAATAGTGGCAATTTTAAATACCATTATTTTACTACATTATAAAAATATTAATAGCGATAAGAATTATAATTTTTTTAACTATTTGCTTTCGGCTGTTAAGGTTAATTTTAAGGAATTGAAATTTTATAATTTGATTATATCAATTTGGTTAATAATTTTTATATATCTCTACAAAAATGCTGATTATGTATATAATGGAATTGAATTTTTAATCAATCCTGAATTAATATATTTAGCTTTTATTAATCAAGTAATTTGCGCCTTCCCACTAGGAGCGTTTCGGAAAGGTTATTATTATTTTGACCCAAGTTTTGAAAGAGTTTTGCCTGCAATTTTTTTATTTATTTCTTTCTTTTTTGCAATTAGGTTTTTTTTAAAAAAAATTGAACTCTCCAAAAAAACCTCCTCCACTTTTTTAATTTTTGGTATTGCCTTATCAATATTTCCTTCACTGTTGCTCAGTTTTTCAAATTTCTATCAAAATTTGCTTCTCAATGATGAAAATACGAAGACATTTGT
>JALREU010000269.1 GCA_023256705.1 Rickettsiales bacterium | reverse complement strand
AATTTTATCATATATGATATCAACAATATCAGCAATTTTTTCTAGTTCTTTCTCAATGAATTTTTTTAATTTTAAATTATCCATACTATTATATATTTTTAATTTTTTTATTTATATTAGCAACTCCATACAGCATTCCATAAACAAATAAATTCTGCCTAACCGTTAATTTTTTTGGAAGATCAACATAAGGGGATGAAAAATTTATTTTATTTAAAATTTTGTATCTATTCTTTGAAATGTCATGAGATAATATTTTAATACTTCCTGAAGTTGGGGTTAACAAACCCAATAACATTGTAATAGTTGTAGTTTTGCCAGCTCCGTTAGCACCCAAGATTCCTTTTATTTCTCCTCTTTTTAAATCAAAGGAAATATTTTTAACTGCTTGATGATTGGTAAATTTTTTCGATAAATTTCTAACTTCAATAATATTTTCATTCATAAAAGGATGCTCTTTTTAACCTTTCATTTATCGCTTTACCTAAATCTTTATTTGGAATTTTATTTACACTAATCGATTCAAATTTTTTATTTTTTATTATTCTTAAAATATTAAAAAAGTTCTTAGCAGCATCTTTTAATTTTCCATTAATACTTAAATTAAATGTATTATGATTATTGTAATTTTTTTTGAAAATAAAAAATAATAAAAAAATAAATAACTATAGAAATCAAAATTAATTGAATTGTATAACCAATTAATAACGAAATAA
>JALREU010000268.1 GCA_023256705.1 Rickettsiales bacterium | reverse complement strand
ACTGGCTCGAGCTATCAAATGATTGGGGGCAATGCTTGGGTTAATTTTGAATTTTTTCGTGGCGATATAGCAGAAATTATCATATTTAATCGCAATATTAGCAATGACGAGAGAGTTGATGTTGAAAAATATCTCGCCAGAAAATGGTCAATAAAGATTTAATTAAAATTATTTAAATGTTAACAGTAAAAAAATTATATGTTTAAAACTAATAATTATAAATATCTTAAAGCTTTTTCGTTAATTGAGTTATCAATCGTGATTCTAATTATTGGTATTTTAGTAGCAGGGGTTACCCAGTCCTCTCGTTTAGTGAAAAGAATTAGATTAATTACCGCTCAAAACATAACCAATTCTTCGCCAGTTCCAACCATTAAAGATCTTGCGTTGTGGTATGAATCAAGTTTAGATAAAAGTTTTAATGATACCGAAGAACAAGATTTGTTTGAACTGACAATGTGGTATGATAACAATCCGCAAACAACCAATAAACTCAATGCTTTTCCTCCTTTAGTAAATAATCGTCCAAAATATATTGAAAATGGCATTAATGGTTTGCCTTCGGTGAGATTAGCAGGAGTTGATGATTATTTGCGGGTTGATCAAGTTGGAATTTCTGGACCGCAATTAACTTATTTCATTGTTGCCAGAAGAATTGCTTGGGTTCAAGATTCAAGCATTATCAATGGCACAGGTCCTTCTGGCAATGATTATACAACTGTAG
>JALREU010000267.1 GCA_023256705.1 Rickettsiales bacterium | reverse complement strand
CGCAGGCCGAGATCGCTCGCTTTGATTCAACTCCCGAGCGGGCCAGGCCTTCACCACCGAGAGACTTGTCAAGGAATACCGATTCATGGATACCAAAGTACTGAAGGCCCTGCAATGGAAGGTGTTTCAAAATGTCGCGGCAGCGCAGTTGGTGCCGCTGATGCGCATCGGTGATGAGTTGGGATTATTCACTCGATTGGCAGATATCGGGCCTTGCGACAATGCCAGCTTCGCCAAAGCTGCAGGCATTCATGAACGATACAGCCTTGAGTGGTTGTGCGCGATGTGTGCGGCTGGCTATGCATCGTATGACAGTGACAAAGGCCATTTTTTTCTGAGCGAAGAGCAGGCGGCCGTGTTTGCTTATGAAGACAGCACCGCCCTGATGATAGGTGCTTACGACAGCGTGGCATCGCTGGTGATGGACGAGCCCAAGGTGCGCGCGGCATTCAAAAGTGGTGAGGGTCTGGGCTGGGGCGAACATCACCCGTGCTACTTCCGAGGTACCGCGCGCTTTTTCAAGCCGGTGTACAAATCCAATCTGGTATCGCGCTGGCTACCGCAAATACCTGCGCTGAATGAAAAACTCGCCGCAGGGGGCAGTTTTGCCGATGTCGGTTGCGGCCATGGTGTCTCCACCATGCTGATTGCCGAGCACTTTCCCCGCGCTCAGGTCCATGGTTTTGATTTTCACGGACCTTCCATTGAAGAGGCAAAACGTCTCGCTGCCG
>JALREU010000266.1 GCA_023256705.1 Rickettsiales bacterium | reverse complement strand
GTTGTGAGTTGACCAAAACCAACCTGCGGTCAGGGCTGCATATTTAGGAGTAGCCACAAGGTCAGGCTCCATAACAAAATCAACGCCCAATGCCTTACCAGCATGAAAATAATTAGCGTGACCTGTAAGCTGAATACAGCCACGACCCCGAAAACGATACCCATCACCAGATGCCTCGTCACGGTTGCCCATACGACTAGCATAAACCATGTTGGCGATTTTTCTAGGGTTTCTCTCGTAAGCATTAGCCACCTCTTGAGTTGGAAAGCGTTTAGGCCATAACTTCATCAGAGTGGCGGCTCGATAGTTTAAGTTCTCTTCCAGAATCTTAAAGTTACCGCACTCATGCCCACATTGACCTATAAATGCGGCTTGCTTTCTGTGAGTGTTTATCTCAAAGCGCTCAAAAGTCTCGTTAAGCGCATCAACCCATTGGCTTCCGATATGCAGCTTGGCTAGTTGTTCAGCGGTTACCATTTATCGTGTCCCTTACTTGGTTGTAGGCTGCGATACAGGCGTTGAGTTCGTTGATTGCCCTGTCGCCTTCTGCTGCGAGTTGAGCAATAAGTCTGAGAGTCTCTCGCTCAGATTCGCTTGCTTCGGCGTTATTCCCGCTGGCAGAGGCGGCACTTGTGGCGGCTTGTACGCAACTTGAGGAGTTGAGCCGCACCCTACCAGCACGAATGGCAGCATCAAGAGAGTTTTGTTTTTGAGTGACAACATCGTTAGCCT
>JALREU010000265.1 GCA_023256705.1 Rickettsiales bacterium | reverse complement strand
GTTGCTCACCGATGAATTTGCGGTGACGACGACCACGACCACGACCACGACCACTACGCCGACTACGACCACCGCCGAACATTCCCTTTTCAACGAGATGGTTGCTGCTTTGAGGAGGTGCCATCGTCGTGGTATTCAAAGGGTAATGATTGCCGTTAATGGACTGAGGAACCGGTGATACTCCGCCAACACCGCCACCACTGCCGGCGTGTTGAACATCGCTTGCCCCCCATGGCCAACCACCGGTCATACTACCGCCGCCAGACTGGCAACCCTTTTGATGCCATTTATGTGTGCCATTCTTTTTTTTGGAAGAACTACGACGAGACTTACCGCCAGCACAGGAAGAGGAAGAGGAGGAGCGACGCTTGTTGCGTCTGTTTTTAGTTGTGCGCTTATGATATTTTTTCGATGATACCATTATATATTGTATTATAAATAGAAAATAATAAGATACTTGATTATTACATACATTTCCCGATTGTTTATATAATATCCACATGGGTCAGCATATGACGGCGACAACACATTTTCGTAAGCCCAAGTGCGTCCATGACTTCGCCTTCCGGCGTCTTGTCGATATATTCCGCGGTGAGGTAAATCACTTTGTCGACGTCGAGATCGCGGGAAAGCTTGATTTTACGCACTTCGGCTAAATAGTATCGGTATTTATCGGCGAGGACCTTGCCGCATGTGAAGCATTTGACGGGAATGATCATAGCGAAGCAACGAAGCGT
>JALREU010000264.1 GCA_023256705.1 Rickettsiales bacterium | reverse complement strand
CATTGTTTCTCTGTCATTTTTGATTTTTTCTAAGTTCTTTTAATTCGTTTTCGAGTTCACTTAGTTTATTTAAAATAAACGGCAACTTTCTAAATCCAAAATATGATTTTTTAAAATCATCTAGTGGAATTCCTGGGCTTCCCATCAGGGTATCGGCTTTTTTAACTGTTGAAGGAATTCCAGATTGTGCTACGATTTTTGTATTATCGGCAATGTGTAAATGCCCGCTAATCCCAGCTTGGCCACCAATCATTACACGTTGACCAATTTTTGCAGAACCGGCAATCCCTACTTGTGCAGCCATGGCAGAGTTCATTCCAACGTCAACATTATGCGCAATTTGGCATAAATTATCAATTTTAACTCCTTTACGAATTATAGTCGAACCCATTGTTGCTCGGTCTATTGCGCAGTTTGCTCCAATCTCAACATTGTCTTCAATTACAACATTTCCAATTTGTGGAACTTTCTGGAATTCTCCTACTTCGTTCGGTGCAAAACCAAATCCGTCCGAACCAATTACAGTGCCTGAATGAACAATACAATTATTCCCTATTTTGCAATCGTGGTAAATGGTTACATTAGGATGAATGATAGTATTATCTCCAATCACTACGTTTTCGCCAATTACAACGTGCTGCATTATGACAACATTCTGACCAATTTTTGAATGCTCACCAATATATGAAAAAGCCCCTAAGAAAAGTGAATCATTTATTGATGCCGAAGAGTCAACGAACG
>JALREU010000263.1 GCA_023256705.1 Rickettsiales bacterium | reverse complement strand
CGCCCCTAAGTCCATCACGCCCCACAAGAAGGGTAAGGCCGAGATCTATGTCCTCTCCAAGGACGAGGGTGGCCGCCACACGCCTTTCTTCAACGGCTACCGTCCCCAGTTCTACTTCCGCACGACCGACGTTACCGGAGTCGTCCACCTGCCGAAGGGCGTGGAGATGATCATGCCGGGCGACAATATCGCTGTGGATATCGAACTGATCGTGCCGATCGCGATGGAAAAGCTCCAGAAGTTCGCCATCCGCGAAGGTGGTCGTACCATCGGCGCCGGACGTATCACGGAGATCACCGAATAATTGTCGCGGTAACCGCCGACGGCGCCTCGCCGAGGCCCCTCCGAGGGGTCTCGGCTGCGTTGTCTAAGGAAGCATTCTTAGGCGCGTAGCTCAATCGGTAGAGTAGCGGTCTCCAAAACCGTTGGTTGGGGGTTCGATTCCCTCCGCGCCTGCCAGCAATCACCATGAAAAACCCTTTCCGCAGCACCCGCATCTTCCTCGGGGAGATGGTGGGAGAACTCCAGAAGGCGACGTGGCCGACCAAGTCCGAGCTGCGCGATTCGACCATCGTGGTCATCGTCGCGGTAGTGATCATGGGCATCTTCACCAGCATCAGCGACTTTTCACTGACCCAGGTGGTCGTGCTCTTCACCGATCTGGTTAGCTGACCGCGGTTGCTCACCCACATGCCTGCTCCAACGACCGCTCCTGCCGGCGCCCAATGGTTCGCCCTCCACACCTT
>JALREU010000262.1:527-755 GCA_023256705.1 Rickettsiales bacterium | reverse complement strand
AATAATGGATTCATTAATAAATCCAAATGTCTTTTGACCAAGAGCCGTTTTCCAAAAAACTAAGCTTGCTAATCCAAGCCCAACAAGAATTGCTAGTATTCTTAATACTAAGGCTTGATCACTTAAAAGATAAAACCCAACTATTCCTGCTACAAAAAGTAAGAATGAAAAAACAATTTTTAACTTATCTGTCATTAATACTTCTTTCTTTTAATGGCAGGCCAGGAG
>JALREU010000262.1:0-517 GCA_023256705.1 Rickettsiales bacterium | reverse complement strand
AGTGACCATTCCCCAAACGAAAGAATTTGTATCCATAATCTGTCTCCTTGCTTTAAAAGTGCGACAGGACGCTTGCGCCGACATAAGGATTCGAACCTTAAACCCTCGGTTTTGGAGACCGATACTCTACCAATTGAGCTACTGGCCTAAATATAAAATTTATCTCTAAAACTATTCAATCACCTTAGCAACAACACCAGCACCTACTGTGCGGCCACCTTCACGAATCGCAAAGCGTAAACCTTCTTCCATCGCGAATTGACACGTTGTCACCTGGCATCACCATTTCTGTGCCTGCTGGTAAATCAACAGCGCCTGTTACGTCTGTTGTTCTGAAGTAGAACTGTGGACGGTAACCATTGAAGAATGGTGTATGACGACCACCTTCATCTTTACCAAGCACATAGATCTCTGCAGTGAATTTTGTATGTGGTGTGATTGAACCTGATTTAGCTAATACTTGACCACGTTCAACTTCTTCACGTTTTGTACCACGTAACAACACGCCTACGTTGTC
>JALREU010000261.1 GCA_023256705.1 Rickettsiales bacterium | reverse complement strand
CTAAATTAATTCCCATAATTGGATTGAACTGGGAATAATCTGTTGCAATGATGAAATCATTTCGCATAATTTGCCAGATGGTTGATTCAAATAATGCTATCTCCAGTTTTTTTCCGTTTAAAAAATTTAAATAATGAAGGCGAGGGCGAAACTGGCTCATACGCAATTACCCCGATATTTGGTGTTAAAGTAAAAATTATCGCCGATAATTCAGTGCAAATGGACAAAGGAACAGGGGTGGTAATGTGTTGCACTTTCGGTGATGAGACGGATGTGGAATGGTGGGAAAAAAATAAATTGCCATTGCGGGCAATAATTGGTGAAGGTGGAATTTTGGGTGGCGGGGTGATATCTAAATCTTCATCTAAAAATAAAATTGAGTGGGATATTTTCGCAGGAAATATCAATGAAAGTAATTGCTTGGATGTAGAAAATTTTGTTGAAGTTTTTCAAAGAATTGTTGTTGGAAATACCATCAAAAAAACTCGTGAATTAATTATAAATGAATTATCCGAGATTTTATCGAAATCGTCGATTCCCAACTCTCCCCTTGAGGGGGAGTCGGAATTACAAAGTAATTCCGGTGGAAAGTCAGATAAAAATTTTGCTCAAAGAAATTATGAATTAAAAAATCTTTCTAGATCAAAGGAATTGGGATCTAATATGACTGATCATGAAAAAATTTTATGGTATAAAATAAATAATGATCAATTGGGTTATAAATTTATAAGACAACAGCCAATTGGTAATTACATTGTTG
>JALREU010000260.1 GCA_023256705.1 Rickettsiales bacterium | reverse complement strand
AATTTCTTATGATGAGATCAAAGAGCGTTTCTCTTTGTGAAGGTGATAATTCTTTTGAGTCTCGAACATCTATCAATTCTTTGGATTGAGGATCGTTGAGGATAACAGCCGCAACAACTAGTGGACCAGCACAAGCACCTCGTCCTGCCTCATCAACTCCAGCAATCAACGTGATGCCTGCTGTGATGAGCTTGTTTTCAATCATCTCTGAAGCGAAAACTATTTCTTTACTGGGATCTGTGAAAGATCCTTTCCAACCTCAAGAACGCCCATATTCTTTAGTGGCCAGATGACAAACAGCGCTCGTCCCGTGACTTTATCAAGTGGGACCATCCCCTTATTCGGATCATCGGTATGGAAACGCGAGTCAGCGCTGGCGCCACGGTGATCGCCCATAACCCAGATAAATCCCTTGGGAACAGTTACATCGAAAGTTGAATCAGAAGGTTTGTTGCCGGCATATATATAGGGCTCGTCAACTTCCAATCCATTGACCTCCAATTTTCCGCCAGTAGAGCAGCAGAACACGCGATCTCCACTTACACCGATAACGCGCTTGATCAAATACTGCTTTGCGGGATCTGGTAAGACGCCAACAAAAACCAGCGCATCTTTCACAACTTTACTAATCCCTTTGCTGTCATCGTACGGTGTTGATAACCAGCTAGCCGGATCGCGGAAGACGACAACTTCTCCACGTTTAATATCGCTGAATAGTGCGCCAAGTTTGTTAACGCCAACGCGATCATTTACTTGAAGA
>JALREU010000025.1 GCA_023256705.1 Rickettsiales bacterium | reverse complement strand
AAAAGAAAAAATATCTGGATGAATTGAAAAAAGAAATTGAAAAAGAATCTTCAGTTTCAAAAGAAGATAAGGAAGAAGACATAACGCTTGAAGCTTTTTTTATAGAACCTAGCAAAATCATTAAAAAAACCTGAACTCATTTTTACGGCCTCTTTAAATTCTTTGAATAAAACAGGTGTATTTTTAGGGTCTATCTTTACTAGATAATATGCAAATAAATTAGTATTTTAACCACTTGAAGAAAATAAAATTAAATATTATAATTTTTAAAATATTATTTTAATTTTATTTTTTATAAACATGGAAGTTCAAACTAAAAATATTCTTGATAAAAAACTTTTGAAGGAATTCGAGCTATTCTTTCCAAAAGAATTGCTCAATAAAAATGTTAATGACTATATTGAAAAGGTCAAAGGAACCTATAATTTAAAGGGTTTTCGCAAAGGTCAAGTTCCTGCCAATATTATCAAAGAAAAACATGGTGAGGCAATTTTAGCTGATGAATTGGAAAAATTATTAAAAGAAAATATTAAAAAAATTGTTAAGGAAAAAGATTTAAAATTAGCCCTAGAACCTAAAGTTGACATCAAAAAAATTGCTCTAGATCTTGATCTAAGTGCCAATATTACTTTCGAAATTTTCCCTGAAATTCCCGAAATTGAATTAACTAAAATCAAACTAACCAAAAGAGAAGCCGAACTTAACGACTCAGAAATCTCTGAAGAGGTAAAAAAATTCGCTAAATATTTTTGCAAATGGACCAAGCAAGAACAAGGTTACAAATCCAAGCTTAACGATGCCGTAAAAATCGACTATGTTGGCAAAATTGATGGCGAAGAATTTGAAGGCGGAAGCGCCAAGGATTATCAATTGGAGCTTGGCTCTAAATCTTTTATTGATGATTTTGAAGAGCAATTAGTTGGCAAAAAAGCCGGAGATAAAGTAAATGTTAAGGTTAAATTTCCAAAAGATTATCATTCCGAAAAATTTGCAGGTAAATCCGCAGAATTTGCAGTTAATATTCACGAAATTTTATGCGCCGAACTTCCAGAAATTAACGATGAATTTACTAAGCAAAATTTAGGTTTAGAAAATGCCCAAACTTTGCAAGATAATATCAAAAAAGAGCTAGAAAAACGCAATGAAGAAATGTCGATTGAAGCCTTTAAAATTGAGCTTTTTGAATTTTTAAATAAAAAATATGATTTTGAATTACCAAAAGGCTTAATTGAAGCACAAACTAAATCTCTTTGGCATGATACCGAAGAAGAGTTAAAAACCAATCCAAATAAATTCAAAAACGAAAAAGAAAAAAACAAAGCTTACGAAGAAAAAGAAGAATTGGCAAAAAAAATGATTCGATGCTCAATGATTTTATCAAAAATCGCTACAGATAATAAAATTGAAGTCAAAAAAGAAGATTTTGATGCAGAAATTCAAAAAACCTTAGCCCGATTCCCAGGGCAAGAAAAGCAGGTAATTGAATATTATCAAAAAAACCCGCAAGCAATTGAAAATATTCGCTTGACCCTGATTGAATCTAAAGCGATAGAATTCATTATTTCTCAAGAATCAGTTGAAAAGAAAAAAACTTCCTTTAAAGATTTCGAAAAATTTTATAAAAAAATTCTCGAATCTTTGAAATAATTATAATAACAAATAAGTTAAAATTAATTTCTTTATTTAGTGGCGCTGGAGGTTTGGATTTAGGTTTTCACAAGGCTGTATTCGAAACTATCTGGGCCAAAGAATTTGATAAAAATATTTGGGAAACATTTAAACATTATTTTCCAAATATTTTTTCAGATCAAAGAAATATTTGCAAAATTCCCAATGATGAAGTTCCAAACTGCGATGGAATTATTGGTGGCCATCCTTTGTCAAAGCTGGAGCCAAGCTGGTGTAGGTCGAGGTATAAATGACCAAAGAGGTAAGGTTTTTTTGAATATATTCGCATTTTAAAAGCCAAAAAACCATTAGTTAATTTTGCCAAGGCAATAGCTAAAAAAATTTACGAAGATATTTCGAAATAATTAAATTTGTTTTAGAATTTCTAAATAAATTTTTTGGAGATTTTCTATTTCCGAAATTAAAGCAAATTCATCAATTTTATGAGCAGTTTCATTGACCAAACCAATCTCAACAACCTCTGCATAATCCTTGATAAATCTAGCGTCAGAAGTGCCACCTGTGGTGCCTAAAACTGGAGTCATTCCACAAATTTTCTGCACCGATTCTTGAGTAATTTTTGCCAATTTTTTTGGCTTTGACAAAAATGCCTCGCCACTTAATCGATAATTCATTTTATATTTACCAATAAAATCAGCTGTCGGCAATGATTTATCGCCCAAATCTTGCATATCATCAATTTTTTGCCCAACAGTTTTTTTTAAGGCATATTCAACAAAGTCAATGATATCTTGGGCTTTATGAGTATCGTTAAAACGAATATTAAAGGCACAATGAGCTTTTGAAGGAATAACATTAGAACCTAAATTTTCGGTGCCAATATCGGTGAATTCAAGGTTGCTTGGGTCAAAAAATTCTGTGCCATTATCCATTTTTTGATCTTTCAAAACCTTACATAAATTGATGAGCATGGTAATTGGATTTAGAGCAATATCTGGATAGGCGACATGTCCTTGTTTGCCATAAATTTCAATTTTAAAACCAATCGAACCGCGACGACCAATTTTAATCATCTCGCCTAATTTATTTGGATTTGTTGGTTCGCCGACCAAGCAATAGCTGATATTAAAATTTTTTTCTTGCATCCATTTTAGAGCCTTTGCAGTGCCGTTAATACTATCATTTTCTTCATCATTTGTGATTAAAAAACCAATCCCAAAATCAGGATTTGGATTTTGCTTCAAAAATTCGGCAACCGCACTTATAAAGGCTCCGATAGCACATTTCATATCGGAAGCGCCACGCCCATAAAGTTTATCACCCTCAATTTTAGCCTCAAATGGGTCAAAGCGCCATTTAGATTTATCGCCTTCTTTTACAACATCGGTATGTCCTGCAAAATAAATGGTTTTTTCGGCTTTTTTTGGATTATAAATAGCATGAAGATTATTGACTTTGTAGGAACCATCGCCCTCAAACTCAATAATTTTGCACTCGAAACCTAAATTTTGTAAGGTTTTTTTGAGCAATTCTAAAATCTCGGGATTGTTGCCACTGTAGGATGGAATGCGAATCAATTGTTGCGAAAAATCGATTGATGAAATCATAATTTAAGAAATTATATTAAATTTATTAAATAGCTATTTTAATGATTTAATTTTTAAAAAATAGGGTTAATTTTCAATGAATAATCATTTGTAAATTTTAATTGAATAAATTATTTTGAAATAATCCAAAGTAAATCTAAAAAATTATTAATTTTTTGCAGAATTTTTGGAATTGGAATCGAATTTTTTTACCGCCCAAATTAGTGCAACAACCCAGCCGAAAAATGTCCAAGCCAAAAATAAATTTAGCACGAAAATTGCTGTGGAGTCAATATGTTCACGACCTAGAGCGATTATAAATGGAAGAAAATAAATTACAAAAATTAGAATTAAAGCTAAAAAGCTTTCCATAAATCGCTCCAGATTTATAAAACTAAATATCCAAAACTAATCTTCTTGGATCTTCTAATAATTCTTTGATGCGAACAAGGAAAGTTACGGCCTCTTTGCCATCGATAATTCTATGATCATAAGATAAGGCAAGATACATCATTGGTCGGATTTTAATTTCGCCATTTATGACCATTGGTCTTTCTTGAATTTTATGCATACCCAAAATCCCTGATTGCGGAGGATTTATAATTGGGGTTGACATTAATGAGCCATAAACTCCACCATTAGAAATTGTAAAAGTAGCACCAGCTAAATCTGGTAAGGTAAGTTTGCCATCTCTAGCTTTAGTTCCAAGTTCGGCAATGCCCTTTTCAATTCCTGCTAAATTTAATTTATTGGCATCTCTTAAAACTGGAACAACTAGACCTTGCGGGGAGCCAACGGCAACTCCAATATCATAAAAATTTTTATAAATAATATCGGTTCCGTCAATTTCGGCATTAACTGCAGGAATTTCTTTTAAGGCCTGGATTGAGGCTTTCACAAAAAACGACATGAAACCGAGTTTAACGCCATGCTTTTTTTCAAATATTTCTTTATATTCGTTGCGAAGCGACATAATTGCCGACATATCAACTTCATTGAAAGTTGTTAAAATCGCTGCGGTATTTTGTGATTCTTTCAATCTTTCTGCAATTTTTTGACGAAGTTTTGACATCTTCACCCTTTCAACAGGCTTAGCATTTGAAGCGACTGGAGTGTTGGTTTGATTTGGATTAGCTATTGCATTTAAAACATCACCTTTGGTAACGCGACCATCTTTTCCTGATCCAGAAATTTGGGTAGTATCGATGTTATTTTCAATTGCCAATTTTTTTGGAGCTGGCGAAAGTAAATGCGATGATGAATTTTGGCCAGAATTAGAAACATTAGCATTTGCTTGAGCCGGATTTGGTGCTTTAACTGCAACCACCCCACCCTCTTGCATGATGGCAACTAAATCGCCAACTTTAACGCTGTCTCCTTCTTTTACTTTTAATTCAGCAATAACGCCATTTGCCGGAGCATTGACTTCGAGAGTTACTTTATCGGTTTCAAGTTCAACGATAATTTCATCGGCCTTGACTGCGTCGCCGACTTTTTTGTGAAGTTTGGCAATAGAAGCTTCTGAGACTGACTCGCCCAGTGCTGGAACTTTAATTTCAATTGACATATTTTAAAATATTTTAGTTGGTTTGGTAAATTTTATATTCACGATTTAGATTTTATTATTTTGGAAAAATTTTATCAATGTTTTTTTAATATCGCCGTAATTTGACTCAATTTTTTTATTTTCTAAAATTTTATAGATTTTTTATTGATTTATCATATTTCTTTTATAGTTTTTTAATAAATATTTAAAATAATTTTAATATTATGATTAATAAATCCTATTGCCAATCTTATCAATGCCTGATTTGTCTTCGGACATAGATTTCTTTATTTGTGCACCACATTTTTATAAAAAAAACAATATAAAATATGACAATTATCGAAAGTAGAATTAAACAACTCACCAGTGTTTTTGGGGTTTACAATAAAATGTCAAGCGAGGAACAAAGTTTTAGCATCAATTATATCAGCGAATTTTTAACTAGCGCCAGTTTATTGCAAAAAATTTCTGGTGATGAAAATTTAAAAGAACAACTCGATTTATTTCAAGAAAATTTTCAAAGAAATTTCGGGGCGGATTTAAGAAAATTAGGGGCATCGGATTTACCTGAAAATTTGGTAAAAATTTCTCAAGAGATCAGGAAAATTGATGATACCGATTTATCGCTTGATGAAAAAAGGGCAAAGGTTACAGAAATTTTTTCAAAACATCATTTATCGCGAGATAAATTTGTAGAAAAAATTAGCGAACAAACACAAAATAAATACCAATTCGCCCATTTGAGAAATGCGCTAAATTATGGCGAATATGTCGATTTTTTGGCAACAGAAATATCAACCAATCCAGAGAATAAAGCCATTGATGACGAACTAAAAAGCAATCTTAGAACCATCCAAACCACCGATAATGAATTAGATTTTTTTAAAAGTTTAGTTACCATAAATCAGCTTTTGGATTTAACGAAAAATTTTGATAAATTGCAAGTTAGATTCAATCTTGACGGCATGGAAGAACATAGCCTGATCAATCAAAGCACACAATTTCGTTCAAATCTTGACCAAAGTCAATTGCTTAAACGCATTGAAAATGAACAGGGAGAAGATTTTGACAAAAAAACCAGTGTTTTTTTTAAAAAAATTCAAGAACTTAAAAAAAATCAAAAGATTCAACAAACTATCAGCCAAAGCCCAGTTTCCGAAAAATCAATTCCACAAATTACCCTTGGATTTGAAATGGAATCAATTATCACCGCCAAAGGGGGATTAAGCGAGCAAAAAAAATTCTTGCAAACTGAAAATAATTTTCAAAAAATTATCTACAACACTGCAGATCTTGATTCAAGAGCTAAAATGAGGGAAACTTACGGCTTTTCTTCTGAAAAAATCGGCAGAAATATCAATCCTTTAATTATTTACAGCGAGTCGGAAATTGAAGGTTTTGATAGGCTAAATTATGAAAAAAATCGAGAAAAAATCGATGTCGTAAAAAAATTTTTAGAACAAGAAAAAGCTAAATATGGCGAGGATAATAAAAAAATTTTTAATGATGCCATTAAAAATATCGGCTTACTTACCAAGGAAGAAATTTATTTTTTAGAATTATTTTATGTAAAAAAAGACCAAGCTAAAAATCATAAATTAACCATGGATGATGTTTTTGATTGGAGAGATAGCGAACAATATTATCAAGAAAAACTATTAACTACTCTAAAAGATATTGCCTATAAGGGTGGATTTTACAAGAAAACTTTAGATATGATTCGAGCTAGCGAAATTGCCATTGGCGAATTTGAGTCTCATAATGCTGATACTGAATTTAGTCAAGCTATTGAATTTATGAGAAATACCGCTAAAGAACATAATTTAAGCCTTCAAGATCGCAATGTTCAAATTAATATTGGCTTAAATCGTGATGGCGATAATTTATTTAAAATTTCTGATAAAATTCAAGATGGAAAATTACAATTATTTAGTAATGAAATTACCGGTGATTTTGCTAAAATCATTCAACAAACTTTGTTGCAAACTATCCAAAGCAATCCAGAATTTGAAAGAAAGGGGCAAGGTTTGGTTGGAATCGCCGTTAAGGCGGATCGCAAAAAAGGATTGATTGATAAAACCAGAGATACCGAATATTTTACATATTACAATCCTTTAAATCCATCTAGCGAGCTTTTAGCAGAATCATCAGCTTTTCCAGTCCATCGACAAAATACTGGCAAATCCGAAAATATTCGCTTGTCACGAATTAAAGACAATGAAGATGCGGTGTTCGAAGTTCGATTAGTTGCCAATAATCCGCACTGCCCTTATTTTGATGATAAGCCTCGAATAATTGATAATGCGTCCGAAGGATTTACAAAAATTTTCAAAACAAATTTGGAACAAAATTGGCAAGAATATTTAGGAGATAAAAATCCCCAGCAAATAAATGCTAAAATTGATGCCAAAATCGCCATCGATAAAGATGGAAATTTGGTGGGCACCAATCCAGAAATAAGGCAGACTGCGTCCTATCCAGTTTCACCTTTGAAAAGCAGGTCAAGTTCAAATCATCTTTAAAAGACTAACCCAAAAATATAATTTTATTAGAATTTTTGGGCACAATAGCATCAAGGGAAATCGGATGAACCGCTGGTGAAGGCTTATCGACGCCATCGGACTTTATTTCTTTTAAATAATTTTTATCCTTTGGATTAATATTAAGATCAAATTTGTTTTGATAAATCCAATAACTTGGCAAGGTTGAATCTATAACACTTGTCACTTTAATTTCATCATCAATTTTTTTTGTGCTTTAGCTTGTTCTTGCTCAAATTTTTTTTCCGCTTCAATACGAATTAACTCTTGCCGTTTTTTTTGATTAATTTCCAATGGCGATTCTCCATACGAATATATTGGATTCAATGCCATTTTTAAAGGACCAAACTCCATTTCACAATCTCGCGGAGCTCCTGGATGTTGGGGTTTATAACCTTTGACCACATCATCAATTTGAGTTTTAATTCTTTCAATTTCTCGATGATAAATTGGACTATTTTCTGGAGAAGCGGTTTTTGGAAATTCTTCAATTGGAAATTCTTCAACGGTTTTTTCTTCATAAGATCTATAAACTTGAGTTGGAGCTAAAAATTCTTGTGGTAAAATAGTTAAATCATCGGCCGATATATTTTGAGTATTTTTCTCACCGAAATAACTTCTGGCATATCCTGCAAATTTTTTAATTGGCTTTCTGATTTTAGATAAAGACCATGAACCAAAAGTAATTATTTTTGATGGATTTGTAATCTTATCCTTATTTGGCTTTTCTGCCGAAACTATTCGGCCGTAGCTATCGGTGGATTTAAGATTTTGAGCAAATTTCTTAAATATTTTCTTTAATTTTTCTTCCCCACCACCTGCTTTAACCGATTCTTTACTCACCTCTTCACACATTTCTTCAACAGTATTAGTTAATTCTTCGATAACATTTTCTAATCTTTCTTGCCTCAAATTCGCCGATTTTTTTGCTAATTTATAATTTAACAAAGGCAAAATTGGTACAATCGAACCAACCACTGCGGTAATCGCAAAATTTACCGACTCAGACAAAGATGAAAATCTTGAAAAACTTTTTTCAGTTGTCGATAATAAAGCCCCCGAAAAATATGACATGATTCGATAAATTCCGGATTTATCTTTGGTTTGATGATTTGAAAATTTAGTTGCAGAACCAAATTCCTCCTCAAAATCCTTTTTTAACTCTTTTAGTGCTGATTGTAATTTATTAGCAAAATGTGAGGATAAATGACCAATATTACCAATATTTCTTTTAGCCTGCGACTCTGCAATTGAGCTCGCCGAAGTAACACCAACTGCACAAGCAATTCCAGCAATTGGCGTTAAAAAAAAATTTAACAAAAATGCGCCGAGTAATCCTGCAGAATTGCCTACGGATATCGCAAATCTTTCGTCAAAATTTTGTTCGAGTTTTTCTTTGTTCCATTCCTTCAAAGCATCTAAAAAGCTAGATTGAGGATTTTCTTGCAAACTTTCTTGATAAAATCTTTTAAAAATATTGACCACATTTTCTTGAAAACCATCGCCTAAAAAGGCTGTTCAAGATTTTGCATCAATTCGCCGTCAGAGCTGGCTCCTAATCCTCTTAGAAAATCTTGTTTTATAATTTTTGAATCAGTTGTTGGGAATCCGCAGGATTTCATATAAAATATAGTTATTGGATTTTTAACTATATTTTATATTTCATATTTTTTATATTAATAAATATATTAGTTATTTTTTTAATATAAATTTATTGTTTCATTTTTAACTTAAAGCTTCATCAATAAAGGCTTTTTGTTCACGAGCGTGATATGACCCATAGCCAGTTGCAGGAGATGCGCAAGCAATGCGTCCAACATATTTTGCCCGAGAATTTTTGTGTTTAATTCCAATCAAAACCTCTTCAATCAACTCATTAACGAAATGCCAAGCACCCATATTTTTTGGCTCTTCTTGGCACCAAATAATTTCGGCATTAGAATATTTTTGCAATTCAGATTTAAGTTCTTTACTTGGGAATGGATAAAGTTGCTCAAGACGAATTAATGCAATATTATCAATCTTTTTAGCCTCAGACGCTTCAAGTAAATCGAAATAAACCTTGCCTGAACATAAAATTACTTTTTTAACCTTATCGTCTTTGCATAATTTTCTAGAGTCGGCAATCAAGCTACGGAAGTTCAAATCAGTGAATTCAGCAATATTTGAAACCGCTAATTTATGACGAAGCAAAGATTTTGGCGACATTACCACCAATGGTTTACGGTCTTTACTATGAATTTGACGACGCAAAGCGTGAAAGAAATTTGCTGGGTTGGTGATATTTACCACTCTTAAATTATTATCCGCACATGATTGTAAATAGCGTTCAAGACGTGCAGATGAATGCTCTGGCCCTTGTCCTTCAAAACCATGAGGCAATAACATTACTAAACCTGATTTGCGAAGCCATTTCACTTCCGAAGAGGCTACGAATTGGTCAAAAATAATTTGGGCACCATTGGCAAAATCACCAAATTGAGCTTCCCAAATCGTTAAAGCATTTGGAGCGGAAAGGGAATAGCCATATTCAAATCCCATAACTCCATATTCCGAAAGAACTGAGTCATAAACTTCAAATTTTGCTTTATTGGAAATAGCATTGAAAATATTGTGTCTCTTGGCATTTTTACCATCATGTAAAATAGAATGACGATGCGAGAATGTTCCGCGTCCTGCGTCTTGACCAGTAATTCTGACATGATGACCTTCTTGAATTAAACTGGCAAATGCCAATGATTCCGCGGTTCCCCAATCAATATCAACTCCAGCTTCAACAACTTGTTTACGAGCTTCAAGTTGGCGAAGGATTTTTGGATTAGCACTAAAATCTTGCGGTAAATTAGTGGTTTTATGAATTAATTCAATCAATGTAGATTTGTTGACTTCGGTTTTAGGATTGGAGTCGTCGCCGTCTTTGATATGCTTCCAATCGCCCTTTAACCAATCTGGCTCCAGAGCCTTAAAGCTTGACGCCTTATTAAATTCTTCATTAAGGTGAGATTCAAAATTATTGACTAGCTTTTCATATTCACCTTGAGTAATAGAATTTTCTTCAAGTAATTTTTGTGAATAAATTTTTTCCAGCGAAATATGATCTTTAATTTTATTATACATAATTGGCTGAGTATAAAGTGGCTCATCGCCCTCATTATGACCATATTTGCGATAGCAAATTACATCAAGTACTGCATCTTTTTTAAAGGTTTGACGATATTTACTAATAATTCCAGAAATTTTTACCACCGCTTCAACATCATCACCATTAACATGAAATATCGGGGCATCAATTGATTTTGCCAAATCTGAAGCGTAGGTTGTGCTTCTTGAATCTGAAGGATTAGCCGTAAAACCAATTTGGTTATTGATAATAATGTGGATTACGCCTCCAGTGTCGTAGCCCGCGGTGCCATTCATCATAAGGCTTTCGGCAACTGAACCCTGCCCTGCAAATGCCGCATCACCGTGAATTAATAGTGCCAAAGCCTTAGTTCTAGATTCATCATTTAAAAGATCTTGCGAAGCGCGAACTCTTCCAGCCACAACTACATTTACCGCCTCAAGGTGCGATGGATTAAAGGCTAATGACAAGTCAATTTTATTACCATCAATTTCACGAGTTGAAGAATATCCCATATGATATTTAACATCACCAGATTTGGTAATTCCTTCAGGAATACCGGGAGTTCCTTGAAATTCGGAGATTAAGCGGTGATAAGGCTTACCCATTACTCCAGTAAGAGTATTTAGCCTGCCTCTATGCGCCATTCCAACGATAATTTTTTTAACCCCAGCCTTTGCCGATGAATCAATAATTTTTTCTATGGCACAAATTGAAGATTCTCCACCCTCAACCGAGAATCTTTTGGCTCCAGGAAATCTTTTGTGTAAAAATTGTTCAAATCTTTCGGTGCGAATAATTTCGGCAAGAATTTTTTGCTTTTCTGACTTCGATAATGCCGCAAAACTTGCATTCTCAACCTCTGATGCAAGCCAATCTCTTTGCTCTTGACTACGAATATATTCAAATTCACAGCCAATTTTATTGGCATAAATATAATTTAAATTAGCGATTGCTTGCGATAATTTAATTTTATTGCCATTATAATTAACTTCTTTTTCTAGATCGGCATTGTCAATATCATTATTTTTTAAATCAATTTCACTTACATATTGTGGAGGCGTTAAACCAAGAGGGTCAAGGTTGCAGGCCAAATGTCCAAATCTTTTATAATTTAAAATTAAATTTTGTAAGCGGATATTTAGATCTTTTCCAGCTTGAATTGCCGGAGTTTTTCCATCTTTTTTTGGCTGTTCTTTTACGGTATTTGAAGAAATATCATAATCTTGCGAACCAATAACCTTTAAACCCCTCTTTCCCCATGATGGTCCTTGATAATCGGCAATTATTGACTTTACCTCTTCTTGATTATTAGCAAAAAAATCCGCCCAACTTTTGTCGATAGAATTTGGATTTTCTAAATATTTTTGATATAGTTCGTTTATAAAAACAATATTGGCACTAAAAAAATGAGAGCTTTGATCTAATTTTTGAGACATAATTTATAAATTTTTAATTTTGAAAATTCACTTAAAAAATTGGTTATTAAATTTTACACTAACCAAAATTATTTGCAACCTATGATAAAATTGAGAAGAAAGATTTGAAGGAAATATGGTAGCGGAGGAGGGAATTGAACCCCCGACACGCGGATTATGATCCCGCTGCTCTACCAACTGAGCTACTCCGCCATTAATTTATGTATGTAGAAAAATATTATAAATCATAAATTAAAAAAACTCAAATATTTTCTTTAGAGCGTAAATAATTGGCAAGTAAAGCTAATATATAAGCCAATGCAATAACATAAAGTAGCTTATGATAACCATATAACATTGAACCATATTCCAACATTCCTCCAATCATTGCCCCAATCATATTATAACCAAATCCCAAGGCAGATTTCTTTTCCAATGAAAATGTTTGCGAAAAAATTAAACTTGCAAATAACATTGGCGAAAAGCTCACCAAGCAAGATAATAAGTATTTTAAAAACCCATCATAATTGCTAAAAAAACTAATTGGAATAGCAATTGAAACCATCAATGAAATTGCCATCATAAAATATAAATTTCGCAATCTAAATTTAATTTTTAATTTGATTATTATTGTTGAAATTAAAGCCGTTAATAAAATAGCAAGAATTACTAAAAAATTTACATCCCAAGTTGAGCCAAAAAGCAATTGAAAATTAATTATATTTTTAGTTTCAAGCAACATAAATCCAATGCCCAGAAACAGCATATCATATGGTCTTGAATTATTTTTATAATTTGCTTTTTGCTCTTTATTTAAATGCAAAAATAAAAATAATACCAACAATAAAATAATTTCAAAAACAACAATTTTTATATAGTTATTAGGAAATGATGGTTTTTTTAAATATAAAAATGGCCAATTATCGGTTGGAAAAAAAATTTCCGAAGATTCTTTGATAGACTTTTTTGATGTTATCGAATTAGAAATTTCAATGTTTTTAAAGTCTTTTAACTTATAGCCATTTGCAATAATGGTGAAATTTTTATTTTGATATTGAGTTACTATCGATTGCTGATTAAAAATTTCTTCTAAAATACCCGAAATTTTATCCACAATCCAATCTTGACGATAATAATTATAAAGCACAATCATGCCGTTTTCAGACAAATGTTCCTTAGCCTTAAGCAATGATTCCTTTGTATATAAATAACTTTCAAGACGAGTATTCGCTTGAGAAGATGCTAGGGTTAAAGAATCAGTAAGGGCAAAAATTATTAGGTCATATTTTTTTTGATTATTTTCTAAATAATTTCTACCGTCATTAATATTTATTTTAAGTCTTGGATCTTGGTAAGGCTTATCCAAATGATATTTAAGACCTGATTCATAAATTCTTTGATCAATTTCTACGGCATCGACATTTTTAACATTATTTTTTAGGGCATAACTCGCATCATTTCCCATTCCAGATCCTATAATCAAAACATTTTCATATTGTGGGTTTTTAAAAAATTTGTAAGGAAAACCATACAAAATATCATGATTACTACTGAATTTTTTAGGAACAGCTTGGTGACAGCTTTTATTTACAAATAAATCTACTGAGGTTTGACTTTCCTGAATGACAATTTTATAATATTTTGTCCAAAAAATTTTATTATAACCAGATTCGATTACCCAAAAACCAAAAACACCAAAAATCATTAAAAACAATTTGTTATTTCCTTTTTTGCAGAATCGAAATTTGATTTCATCGCTAAAATAAGCTATTAACATCCATGTTAAATTAATAACGATTATCCAAAAAACAATTCCGGTTTCAAAAAATGATAAAATTGTAAAAAATAATACTCCAAATATACTGCCAGACAAATCAAATAAATAAGCATCGATACTCTTCTTAGATTTATTAAATTCAATTCCTAACATTTGCCCAAGCGGGTAAAATAAAAAGGCTATATAAATAAAAATAATTATAGTCAAAACCGCATGATTATTATTTAAAAAACTTTTATACAAACTAGATTGATACATCACCATATCCATGGCTTCGAAATCAAAAATAATCATAGATGAGCCAGCAATAATTTGAATTACAATCAAAAACGGGAAATAATTAAACAGGTTTTTCTTTTTATAAAACAAACAACCCAAACCAATTCCAAAAAAACATGCCATTAAAATTATATTGGAAAAAAAAGCTAAAGAAACAATCTCTGCGGACAAATATCTTATGGTTGCAAACTCGGTAAATAAAATTAAAAAACTAATTAGAAAAATTTGTAAATGATTTTTACTAAAGAGTTCAAGTTTAAAAATATTAAGCATAAAAAACAATTTTTGAATAATTTTATAATATTAAATTTTTTTCTAAAAAATTAAAACTGAAATTTAAAAATAATTTGTAAAGAATTATTTTTATTTTTTTATAATTTTTTAATAAAAGTTTATTTTTAGTTAGTTTTATGAATTTTGATTAGTTGTATTGAATAAATTATTTTTTATTGCCTGACATCTTTATTTATCTAGTATTAACAATAGTTGAGTAGGATTATTATTTATAATTAACAACCTCAGTTTATATATAATTGTATTATTTTAAAACAATTTTGAAATTTTTTTATTTATTTTATTTTTTATTTAGATTTGTTATTATTATTAACTAATTTAATTATTGATAACTACTTTAATTAACTTTAATTTTTTTATTTATGGATATTAAATCTAAAAACCTCACCATCTCTATGCCATCTGATTTATTCGTTTCTCTTGAGAAATCGGCATCAGCATTAGATAGAAGCAAAAACTATTTGGTTAGAAAATCACTTGAATTATTCTTGATCAACAACAAATTCTATCAAAAACCAATCAAAAAAATTGGCGAAATTAAACAACGCAAAAAAAGAAAAGCTGAATCTGCATCAGAGTAATAACATCTTTTCAAATTTCTTAATTTGATCTCGAAGGATCACCGCTCTTTCGAAATCGAGTTCAGCTGAAGCCTCCAACATCTCCCTCTTCATCTTCTCAATATCTTCAAAAGTAATTTTCTTCTTCATATCCTTATCTTCTTCCTTCTTTTTACCATATAAATTTTCTAGATTTGAGCGAATATCTTTATAGGTAGTTTTTGGTTGAATATTATTTTTTTCATTATGTTCCATTTGAATTTTGCGTCTTCGAGCAGTTTCCGCCATGGCTTTGACAATCGATTTAGTTTCCTTATCGGCATATAATATAACTTTACTTTCTGAATTTCGCGCCGCCCGACCTATAGTTTGTATCAAAGAAGTTTCGTTGCGTAAAAAACCTTCCTTATCCGCATCTAAAATGGCTACCAAAGCGCATTCAGGAATATCCAAACCTTCGCGAAGTAAATTTACTCCAACCAAACAATCATGTTTACCAAGTCGAAGATTTTGTATAATTTCAATGCGGTCAAGAGTATCGACATCGGAATGCATATAAACCACATTTATTCCTTGGTCAGCAAAATAATCGGTTAAATCTTCCGCCATTTTCTTAGTAAGAGTTGTAACCAAAGTTCGAAAGCCTTTTTCCTTAATTGCCACCACCTCTTTAAGTAAATCAGCAACTTGATTTTTTGCACTTCTAATTTCGCAAACAGGGTCAAGAAGTCCAGTTGGACGAATGATTTGCTCAACTATCTCACCATCAGCTTTTTGCAATTCATATTTGCTTGGAGTTGCCGAAACATAAATGGTTTGAGGCTTAAAACTCTCCCATTCACTAAATTTTAGCGGGCGGTTATCAAGGGCGCTGGGCAAACGAAATCCATGCTCAACCAATACCGATTTTCTGGCATTGTCACCTTTCGACATTCCATCAATTTGCGGAACCGAAACATGACTTTCATCAACAAATAATAATGCATTGGATGGCAAATACTCAAATAAGGTTGGCGGAGGAGACCCCGCTTCCCTTCCCGTCAAATATCTTGAATAATTTTCAATACCTTTACAACTTCCAAGGGCAACCATCAACTCCATATCGTAGGTAGTTCTTTGATTTAGGCGTTGCATTTCAACAATTTTGCCCATTTTTTCTAATTCTAATAATCGCAAATTTAAATCACTTTTTATTTTCAACAAAGCCTTTTGCACTATATCGGCAGGAGCGACATAATGCGAAGATGGATAAATGGCAATATTGTTAAATTTTTGAAAAGTCTCCCCCGTTAATGGGTCAAACTCAACGATTTCATCAATCTCATCGCCAAACATACCAATTCGCCAAGCCTTATCCTCAAGATGCGAAGGAAAAACATCAATCACATCACCTTGCACTC
>JALREU010000259.1 GCA_023256705.1 Rickettsiales bacterium | reverse complement strand
ATTAATACTTTAATTGATAGAAGAATTAAGGATATTGAAACAACTTATTATAAAATTGATGTCTCAGAAAAAGAAATAGATAATAGTTTATATAACTACTTAGAAAAAATAAAAATTACCAATGAAAATCTCAACTCATTTTATATAAAAAATGAGATTGAAAAAGATTATTTAAAAAATTCAATAAAAATTGATCTTAAATGGTCAAAATTAATTAAGCAAATGTATGAAAGTAGACTTAATGTTAATTTAACAGAGGTTAATAGACAATTAGAACAAGAACAAAAAAATATTGATGATAATGAAAAATTTAAAAATCAATTAATTATTTTAGAACAAAATAAACTTCTAAATAAATATGCAGCAACGCATCTTGAAAAAAGTAAAAAAAAATATTTAATTAAATTTTTGTGAAAAAAAAAATCATAATTATTTTAGGCGAACCTAATAGTATTTCATCTGAAATTTTTTTAAAATCTTTAGACTATATTAAGAAAACTAAACTTAGCTTTATAATTATTGGAAATTATAGCCTGCTAAAAAAACAAGCTAATTATTTAAATATAAAAATAAATATTAATTTTCATTTGTCAGATATTAATAAGTTAAATGATAAAAAATTTAATTTTATAAATATTAAGCATAATCAAACAAAACCATTTGATCTAAGACCTATTAGATCAGATATTTTCATAAAAAAAAGTTTTGAGACTGCTCTAGTATTAATTAAGAAAAAATTAGCTAATGGAATTATTAATCTTCC
>JALREU010000258.1 GCA_023256705.1 Rickettsiales bacterium | reverse complement strand
GGGAGTTTTACGATAACCAGACAGTTGAATCTGCAAAGGCGCTCGTTGATGCAGCGCGTGCCGGAAACCCACCTGCACCTACTCGTGGACCAAACCGACTTGTCACTTATAAAGAAGCATCAGCAGTTCTAGCCGGACTCGACGACGGATTAGCGCGCGAAGGTGTACAGGCAGGAGAAGCTACTTTGCTCGGTCTTAAGCTCTCGAAGGAAGGTAAGTAATGTCAAAGTTAACTCCTGTCCTTTCTGCACATTGGGATGAGAAAGATTCATTCACTATCGAGGCATACACGCGTCATGGCGGATATAGCGCTTCCAAGAAGGCGCTCGCGATGGATCCTGATGCAGTTATTCAAATGGTGAAAGATTCTGGGCTACGAGGTCGCGGCGGCGCAGGTTTTCCAACTGGAATGAAGTGGGGCTTTATCCCACAAGGTGACGATAAAGACCACTATCTCGTTGTAAATGCAGATGAATCCGAACCCGGTACTTGCAAAGACACTCCGCTGTTGATGGCTAATCCCCATGTATTAATTGAAGGATGCATCATCGCTTGCCACGCAATTCGCGCAAAGCGCGCATTCATTTATATTCGCGGCGAGGTAACACACGTTGTTCGACGAGTAAACGCGGCAATTGCAGATGCTTACAAAGCTGGTCATCTGGGCAATGGAATAGATGTCACTTTACATATCGGTGCAGGTGCATACATTTGCGGAGAAGAAACTGCTCTCCTTGATTCACTCGAAGGTTTCCGCGGTCAA
>JALREU010000257.1:487-765 GCA_023256705.1 Rickettsiales bacterium | reverse complement strand
ATGGAAGATAGATTAACAAATAAAAATATATAGATGCCAAAAGTTAAAGTAGATGGAATTGAAGTAGAAGTGCCACAGGGTGCAACGGTGTTGCAAGCCTGCGAAGTTGCTGGAAAAGAAATTCCAAGATTTTGTTATCACGAAAGATTATCCATCGCTGGAAATTGTAGAATGTGTTTAGTTGAGATGGAAAAATCTCCAAAACCTGTTGCTTCATGCGCAATGCCAGTGGCCGACGGCCAAGTAATTTATACCAATACTGAAATGGTAAAAAAAGC
>JALREU010000257.1:0-477 GCA_023256705.1 Rickettsiales bacterium | reverse complement strand
TATCAATCACCCTTTAGATTGTCCTATTTGTGATCAAGGCGGAGAGTGTGATCTACAAGATCAATCGATGAAATATGGAGTTGATAAATCACGATACGAATTAAATAAAAGATCAGTAAAAGAAAAATATATGGGACCGTTAATCAAGACGGTTATGACAAGATGTATTCATTGTACTCGTTGCATTCGTTTTGCATCTGAGGTTGCAGGTGTACCAGATCTTGGTGCAATCAACCGTGGTGAAAATATGGAAGTGACAACATATTTAGAAAAAACCATAGACTCAGAATTATCAGCAAACGTTATAGATCTTTGTCCGGTTGGTGCCTTAACATCAAAGCCTTATGCTTTTGAAGCAAGACCTTGGGAGTTAACTAAGACAGAAAGCATCGATGTTATGGATGCAGTTGGATCAAATATTCGTGTGGATACTAAAGGTTGGGAAGTTAAAAGAATTCTGCCAAGATTAAATGATGA
>JALREU010000256.1 GCA_023256705.1 Rickettsiales bacterium | reverse complement strand
CTTGAATTATCTAAACTACCCGAAGTAAAGCCAATTGGACTTGGAGCGCGCGACTCGCTTCGTCTCGAAATGGGTTATCCACTTTATGGCCATGACCTCGACGACTCAACATCGCCAATTGAAGCCAGCATTGGATGGGTAGTTAGCAAAACTAATTTAAATTTTATTGGTTCACGCAGAGTTATTGATGAAAAAATAAATGGCGTGTCACGAAAAAGAATGGGTGTTAAACTTCTTGACAGAGGAATTGCTCGCGAAGGCACTGAAATCAAAAAAGATGGAAAAATCATTGGCAAGCTCTCGAGTGGCGGATTTTCTCCGAATCTTAAAATTTCTATTGGTCAAGGATATTTCGATCCATCGATTTTAAAAATTACTGATAAAGTTTTTGCGGTTGTCCGAGATCGTGAAATTCCTGCCGAAATCACTTCATTTGTTTTTGTTGAACCAAAAACAAAGTCATTATCTAAAAAAATTTCTTAAATAACCTTAAAATTGGAGACTAAAATGCGTTTTACAAAAGATCACGAATGGATAAAAGTTGAAGGCGATATCGCCACAATAGGCATCACCGAATATGCTGCCGACGCTCTTGGAGAATTGGTTTTTGTTGAACTTCCCAAACTAGGAAATGTCTATAAAAAACATGATGGTTTTGCGGTAGTTGAATCTTCTAAATCAGCAAGCGATGTTTATATCCCAGTTTCGGGAGAAGTTGTTGCAATTAACGAATCTTTAAACGCCACTCCCGAATTAATCAATCAAT
>JALREU010000255.1 GCA_023256705.1 Rickettsiales bacterium | reverse complement strand
AGAAATGCTTCAACTTTTTTATTATCACTTCCCGCAACACATAGATTATACTCATCTTGAGGTTCCCAATTGGCAAAAAAGCCATGGGACATCAAATCAGTTTTACCAAAAGATCCGCCAATTGATTTTTCTGGAACGGCAATAATAACTTTTTTGATACCCTGCTTATAAAGCTTATCCAAGGCAATAAACATTAATGCCCTTGATTTACCCGAAGCAGGAGGAGCCTTTAAAAGCAAATATTGAGCATCTCTTGCGAAGTATGCTCGCTCTTGCATTTGACGCATTCCCATTTTGTTAATTTTAGTGCTTTCACCAGTTTGTGCATAATTTACTTCGACGATATTTGGCATTATTTTTTATTTTTGTTTTTGTTTTTAACTAAATTTTCCAATTCTTTTAAATCCTCATCATCAGCCATTTTTGATTCATAGGCCTTTCTTCTAGCATCAAACTCATCATAAATTTCTCTAACTTTTTGCTCCATCTTTTCATTACTAATTTTTCCTTTGTGATTCAATACTTTAAAATCGTTTGAAGTTAAAATTCGGTCAACATTTTCTTGCCAAAATTTCATTGTAATATCTTGGCAGTTTTTGGCTCTGAGTTCAGCGGTTTCTAAAAAGATCACCACCAAGCGGTTTAGAGTGTCAATTTCATCTTCGGATAAATAGTTTTTAGCGATAATAATATCTTGTTTTCTAACAACCTTTCCTTGCCATGCAGTGAGTGCCATATTGGGCTTGCTGGCATTTGCTCGAGATAAAATTATTT
>JALREU010000254.1:412-776 GCA_023256705.1 Rickettsiales bacterium | reverse complement strand
CAAAAACTGTTCTTGTCACAGCACATGGAAATTCCCTTAGAGCACTTGTGAAGCACCTAGATCGAATAAGCGATGCGGATATCGCAGAGCTAAACATTCCGACTGGAATTCCGCTCTATTACAAACTCAACGAGCAATTGAAACCAGAAAACCCTGGCGGAGAGTATTTAGATCCACAAGCTGCTGCTGCTGGCGCAGCTGCGGTTGCTAATCAAGGTAAAAAGTAATTACCACTCACCGGTTTGCAGGAAGCTGACCTTAGAGCTGATATCAACTACGTGGTCAGCAAAACGCTCAAAATATCTCGAAGCTAGAGTGACATCCACGGTGTACATAGCATTTTCAGACCATGTTGGTGCCAAGA
>JALREU010000254.1:0-402 GCA_023256705.1 Rickettsiales bacterium | reverse complement strand
CTCGGCCTCACCTTCGTCGTGGTGACGCACGACCAGGAAGAAGCGATGTCGATGGCGACGCGGATCGCTGTCATGGACAAGGGCCGCATCGTGCAGACCGGCAGCCCGTTCGAACTCTACGAGCATCCGGCCAACCGCTTCGTCGCGAGCTTGAATTTCTCTTGCCAAATCAACATCAGGATTCTGCAGAAGCGCCACGGCTTTGTCTGCCAGCTCTAAATCAATCTTTGCCATCTCGGAAAATGTTGGACGAAGAGATTCAGGGATAGCGCTGCCAGGAAAACGGTAACGAGCAATCGCAGCAAGGTGAGAAGCAAGTGATCCCATGCGCTCAAGTGATGCACTCATGCGAAGTGCAGATACAAGAATGCGCAGATCCTTAGCAACTGGAGACTGGGTTGC
>JALREU010000253.1 GCA_023256705.1 Rickettsiales bacterium | reverse complement strand
GTTTCACCGTATAGCTGTGTGCTAGTTGAAGATTCTTGCGACCGGAATCCTCCTTGCGTGCAGCGAGGAAATATTCAACTTTTGCCTCTGATGGGGAGACGCTGACACGAATGTGTCCTGAGTTCGGCGCCTTCACTCCACTCTTGTATGCACTCTCGTTGAACATACTAAATGTGTCGTCAGCTGGATTTGGTAGAGCCTGGTAAATCAACCCATCGCGTTCCTGAGTTACGAAGATGTGGTCATGTCCCTGAAAGAAGATGGAGACCTTGTTTTTCACCATCAGGTCGTGAATAGGGAGATCCCAGTTGGGTCGTTGCTCTTTGAAAGTTGTGCTGCCTTTTGGATCTTTCCCGCCCCACTCGTAATTTTCTGAGATTTCTATGGCGCCGCGCCCAGTTCCCATCACATGATGCGCGAATACGAACTTGAAGGTAGCCGCGCTCTTTTCGAGAGTCTCTTTGAGCCAGAAATACTGCTCATCACCGATGCCAATTTCCCACTGATTGGCAGTCTTTCCAGCTCCAGAACCACCAGATCCCGCCGTGCCAGAATTCTGATTCTTCTTCTGCCCCTTTGCCCCAGCTGTTGCAGTTGATGACTCTGAAGTGTTGTCACCAGAGGTATCACCCGCGACGTTATCCACGGGTTTCTTTGAATGCCAATAAGGATCTAGGACTACGAAGAGTGCATTTCCCCACTCCCATGCATAGTAATCTCGAAGAAGTCCTACTCCATCAATTTGAACTTTGTCTCCAGTATAAAAGCCATCTGGTGCGGGAA
>JALREU010000252.1 GCA_023256705.1 Rickettsiales bacterium | reverse complement strand
TAAAACACATAAAACTCGATTAAATTATTTAACTTTTATTTCAGTAATTGTTACACTTGGTTTAATTTTTTTATTTCCTCAATTTTTACTTGAATTTAATAATCAAGAAGTAATAAAATTTAATTTTGCATTTATTTTAATCATTAGCTATGTGGTTTTATTTGCAGGGCTTGGCGCTTATATTTTTTGGAATAAAGCTGTTTTAATTGTAGGCCCAAGTCGGGCTGGAATATTTTTGCATCTGATGCCTGTATTTAGTTCTTTTATGGCTATATTTTTATTAAATGAAAAATTAATGAATTTTCATATTTTTGGAGCTATTGCAATTATTTTAGGAATTTACTTATCATCTAAGAAAACATCACTTTCATGAAAGTTGCAATTTTAGATGACTATCAAAATGTTTCCATGATTTTAGGAAATTTTGAAAAATTAAAAAAAGATTTTAATTTTCAAGTATTCAATCAGCCATTTGAAAATGAAGATCATGCCATAGAACAATTAAAAGATTTTGAAGCTTTACTTGTAATGAGAGAGCGAACTTCAATTACTAAAAAAATTATTTCAAATTTAAAAAATTTAAAACTTATTATTACCAGTGGAATGAGAAATAAATCTATAGATTTTTTAGCTGCAAAAGAAAAAAAAATTTTAGTATGCGGAACTGAATCAAGTTCTAATTCTACTGCAGAATTAACATGGGCGCTAATTTTAGGACTTGTTAGAAATATAAGAGAAGAGTCAGAAAATATGTATCAAGGTTATTGGCAGACTACTTTGGGATTTGA
>JALREU010000251.1 GCA_023256705.1 Rickettsiales bacterium | reverse complement strand
AAGTCACAGACATGCAAAGATCTGTAAAAGGTGAGGTAGTTAGCTCAACCTTTGATGAGCCAGCAATGCGACACGTGCAAGTAGCTGAGATGGTAATCGAAAAAGCAAAAAGATTAGCTGAGCATAAAAAAGATGTGGTTATTTTATTAGACTCCATTACCCGATTAGGCAGAGCTTATAATGCTGTTGTTCCAAGTTCGGGAAAAGTATTAACAGGGGGTGTAGACGCAAATGCTTTACAAAGACCAAAAAGATTTTTTGGAGCAGCACGAAATATTGAAGAGGGTGGATCATTAACAATTATTTCAACGGCCTTAATTGAAACAGGATCTAGAATGGATGAGGTTATTTTTGAAGAATTTAAAGGAACGGGTAATGCTGAGGTGATATTAGATAGAAAAATTGCAGATAAGAGAATATTCCCAGCAATTGATATTACTAAATCTGGAACCCGAAAAGAGGATTTATTATTTAAAAAAGAAGATTTACAAAAGATGAATGTTCTAAGAAGATTAATTGCTCCAATGGGAAATATGGAAGCAATAGAATTTTTAATTGGTAAATTAAGAGAGACAAAAAATAATGCTGAGTTTTTTGACTCGATGAATAAAACTGTTTAATTGATTTTTAGTGGATCTGTCTTTCAGATCCGGGGTTATTTCCAATAATATAAAAATTTATTATTTGATTAATTAGTAAATTTCTCTCAAGTATTGTCTTTGCTTCGAGCAAGCCTTGTTTTTCACTGACAGAAAATGGACAAATCATCGATAATGAATTGATTAATTGGTCAGGTTCAACTTT
>JALREU010000250.1 GCA_023256705.1 Rickettsiales bacterium | reverse complement strand
ATCTACCTGACCCAATATGCCAGCGCCCAAATGCGGCGTGTGCTAAAGCCAATGCTTGAAATTTTGGCTGGTATTCCAACGGTGGTTTATGGCTATTTCGCCGCGCTGACTGTGGCCCCGCTGATCCGCGATTTTGCGGGCGCAATTGGCGTTGCCAATCCGTCCACTGAAAGCGCCTTGGCCGCTGGCCTTGTCATGGGCATCATGATTATCCCGTTTGTGTCCTCCATGGCGGATGACAGCATCGCCGCTGTACCACAGGCCATGCGGGATGGATCGCTTGCGATGGGGGCTACGCGGTCTGAAACCATCAAGAAAGTTTTGATCCCGGCCGCTCTGCCAGGCATTGTGGCAGGCGTTATGCTCGCCATTAGCCGCGCTATTGGCGAAACCATGATTGTGGTTATGGCAGCAGGGGCTGCAGCCCGCCTATCTGCCAATCCATTTGACAGCATGACGACAGTCACGTTCCAAATTGTTCAATTGCTTACGGGCGACCAAGAATTTGACAGCCCGAAGACACTATCGGCTTTTGCCCTTGGCCTTGTGCTATTTGTTGTCACACTGGCTCTGAACGTTATCGCGCTGCGCGTCGTAAAGCGCTTCCGGGAAGCTTATGAGTAAGACAGCTATCAACTGGCAGTCGCCAGAAACGGCAAAGCGCCTTGCCCGGCGCTATGCGGCAGAGCGTCGCTTTAAGGCGCTAGGCCTTACGGCTGTGCTTCTGTCTCTTACATTTCTGGCGTTTTTGCTTGTTTCCATGCTTGCCAAGGGCGTGGGCGGAATTGATTGGCAATTCTTAACGTCT
>JALREU010000024.1 GCA_023256705.1 Rickettsiales bacterium | reverse complement strand
ATCCGCTTCCATTGGCACTTTAGGAGTTAATTGTGATTTTGAAATTAAAAATAAATTATCAGATTTTTCTCTTACTACCCCAGATATAGTAACGCTTTACAAAAATTTAGCGATTTTGAAAGAAAATAAAGTAAATGATGTTGCCATTGAAGTTAGTTCAATTGGGCTTGATCAAGGTCGAGTCGGGAGCTTAAATATTGAGGTTGGAGCTTTTACCAATTTTACTCAAGACCATTTAGATTATCATCAAAATATGGAAAATTATTTTGCCTGCAAAATGATTTTATTTAGTAAAATTTTACCAAATGCCAAAAATAAAGCGGTGGCGGTTCTTAATGCGGATATTCCAGAATTTCTAAATATAAAAAAATATTGCGATGATTTTAAAATCCAGATTATTGATTATGGATTTAATGGCAATAAACTCAAATTATTGTCCACAAATGATCAAAAAATCGAGTTTGAATATTTGGGTAATCTATTTAACTTTAATCACCATATTTTTGGAGATTTTCAGCCTCATAATATAATTTGTGCGCTTGGAATTTTTTTGGCAAAAAATCATTTATCCAAAGATGAATTGAATGATTTGATAAAAAAATTCGATAAATTATCTCCCGCTCTTGGACGCATGCAATTTGTTGAAGGTTTTAATAATGCTAAAATTTTTATTGATTTTGCCCATTCGCCCGATGCCATTGAAAATGTGTTATTAACCGCAAGAAAAATTACCAAAAATCGCTTGATTATTTTGTTTGGTTGCGGTGGCAATCGCGATGATAAAAAGCGTCCATTGATGGGCGAAATTGCCTGCGATTTGGCGGATTTGGTTATTGTTACCGACGATAATCCCAGACTTGAAAAAGCCGAAAATATTCGCACACAAATTATTTCTGGTTGTAAAAAAAATAATTTCATAGAAATTTCCGATAGAAAAAACGCCATTGAATTTGCCATTGAAAATTTACAGCAAGGTGATGTTTTGATTATAGCTGGTAAGGGTCATGAAAATTATCAAATTATTGGTAACGAAAAACTTGAATTTAACGAAGTAAAAATTATAAAAAATGCCATCAAAAAAAATTCTTAACCCAGAGTTCGACTTAAAATTTTATGATCTCTATGAAATTTCGGGTTTAGAAAAAATCCATCAATATTTTTTAGATTTTTTACAAAAAAATCACTATGAAATTTTTCAACAATATCAAAATTATAACCATAATAATTCGCAATATTTAATTGAGCTTGCCAAAATTTTAGAATTTTTTTTAGCTAAATTATTTATAATTTCATCGCAAAATTCAAATTTAACTCAACAATATTTGGCTTATCAAAATGTAGCAAAAGCCAGAAAAGACTTTGTTCAAAGACATATCGCCAAAAAATATAGCAAAAATGATTTGGTGTTAATTGAAAATTTTAATCCAAATTTATTTTTAGAAAAATTACAAATAAATTCTGATGATATTGCCAATATTGAACTTAAATTAAGTGCAGAAATTCTAAATCAAAATTCTCTTGAAGACCTTGAAAAATATGCAATTTGGGCGCTTTTTTCCGATCAGGGAAAAAAATTTCATGAAATGGGCATGTTATTTATTTTGCCAAAAAAAATTGATAAATTTAACCTAATTAATGACATTAATATTCGAAATCGAAAGGGCTTTAATCTTACCGATAATGGCTATGAAGCCATTAGAGTTGCAGGTGAAACCGATTATTGCATTTATTGTCATTTGCAAAATAAGGATTCTTGCACAAAAGGTTTGAAAGAAAAGAATGCGGAAAAATTTATTGTTGATGATTTGAAGATTGAGTTAAGCGGTTGCCCGCTTGATGAAAAAATTTCGGAAATGAATTTACTAAAAAATCAAGGTTATAATTTAGGCAGTTTAGCAATTGCAGTACTTGATAACCCCTTGATTGCCGGCACGGGGCATAGAATTTGCAATGATTGTATGAAGTCATGCATTTTTCAAAAACAAGATCCAGTTGATATTCCTCAAATAGAATCAAGGGTTTTGAAGGATGTGTTGCATTTGCCTTTTGGCTTTGAAATTTATTCACTTTTAACCCGTTGGAATCCATTAAATATTTTGAATCCACTTGTAAAAAAATCTACAGGTAAAAAGATTTTGATTTGCGGACTAGGTCCATCGGGCTTTACCCTAAGCCATTATTTATTGAATGAGGGTCATGAGGTTGTGGGTATTGATGGTCTAAAAATTGAGCCGTTAAATCCAAAAATATCAGGAGTCGATGAACATCATCAAATTCAAGATTTTGAGCCAATAGAAAATATTGCTGATTTATATGAACCACTTGAAAACCGCTTAATTGGTGGCTTTGGAGGGGTGGTGGAATATGGAATAACTGCTCGATTTGATAAAAATTATTTAAAAATTATTCGTTTATTATTAGAAAGAAGAAGAAATTTTTCCATGTATGGAGGCTTACGATTTGGTTCATCAATTACCGATGACATTGCTTTTGAAAAATATGGCTTTAACCATGTGGCGTTATGCGTTGGCGCTGGACGACCACAATTCTTAGATATTAAAAATAATTTTGCCAAAGGCGTGCGTTTGGCATCGGATTTTTTGATGGCTCTTCAATTGACAGGCGCTTATCAAGAAAATTTATTTACTAATTTGCAAATTCGTTCACCAATTATTGTGGTGGGAGGTGGTCTAACCGCAGTAGATACTGCAACTGAGGCTAAGGAATATTATAAAGTGCAAATCGAGAAATTTTTCAGCAAAATAGAAAAATTCAAAGAACAAAATCAGTTGGACGATTTTCTAAAAAATCTTAGCGATTATGAGTTAGAAATTATGCAAGAATTTCAGAGAGATAGAAAATTGTTGCAAAAAAATTCCTTACCAAACTCAAAAATTTTATATCGAAAAAAAATGATTGAATCGCCAGCCTATCGATTGAATCATGAAGAATTGAAGAAGGCATTGCAAGAGGGTGTAGAATTTGTTGAAAACCAAGAAATTGCCGAAATTATTGTCGATAAATTCAATCATGTTAGTGCGATTAAAACTAAGAAAGGAGAAACTATTCCTTGTAAAACTTTATTAATGGCGATTGGAACGATGCCAAACTTATCTTTTGTTCTTGAAGATAATTTGGATTTTGTCAATGATGGAAAATATCTTAAGGCTATTGATTTTAAAGAGAATAAATCTCACAGCGCAAAAGAAAATAACATTAATTTTATTACCAAAATCAATCCCATAAATTTAAATGCCGTAAGTTTCTTTGGCGATTTGCATCCAAATTTTGAAGGCAATGTTGTTAGGGCAATGGCGAGTGCTAAGAAGGGGTATTTACAAATTAATAATATTTTAAATCAGCAAAATAAACTAGTTAAAAATAACGATAAAAACAAATCTTATCGAGATTATCATCAAGATTTTTTAGTAAATATAAAAAAAATTAATCGCTTATCAGATTTTGTAATCGAAGTTGAGGTAAAATCTTATTTACTAGCAAGTCAAACCAAGGTCGGACAAATTTTTCGACTACATAATTACCACGCTTTGGCATCGGCGGTTTCAAACCAAACTTTGGCAATGGAAGGGGTGGTTATTACTGCGCTAAAAATTAATCAAAATACGGGGATTATTTCGGGAATAATCGTTGAAACTGGTGGCTCAACAAGCTTAATTCAAAATTTTAAGGCGGGTGAGCCTTGTGTTTTTATGGGTCCAAGTGGAAAGCCAACAGAAATTCCGCAAAATGAAGTGGTGATGTTAGTAGGGGGAGGGCGAGGAAATCAGCCACTTACCGCCTTGGCTAAAATTTTTCGTTTGAACGGATGTAAAGTGATTTTTTTTGCAGGCTATCGATCTAAAAAATTTATTGTTAATTTTGATTTGATGCAAAAAAATTGCAATGAATTAATAATTTCAATTGACGAAGATCCGGCTTCAAGTGAGTTTTTTCATGGCAATGTAATTGATTCAATTAAAAATTATTTTTCGAAAAATTCGCAAATGATTGATAGAATTTTTGCTATCGGAAATGATAATTTAATGCATGAAGTTGCTAAATTAAGGTTAGAAAATATAGTGCCAGCATTGGCTTTGGCTCAATTTTCTATTGCCAGTCTAAATGCTAATATGCAATGTATGATGAAGGGTGTTTGTGGGCAGTGTTTGCAAAAAAAGGTGAAGGCGAATGGTGAAATCGAATATTTCTTTTCTTGCGCAAGTCAAGATCAAAATAGTGATGAACTAGATTTTGAAATGCTTCACGACAGATGTATGCAAAATTCTTTGTTGGAGAAAACCACAAAATTTTGGATTAAATTGTTAAAGTAGAATCAAATTAACTATTTAATTACTACAACAACGCGACGATTTTTGGCATGAACTTCTTCAGTATTGCCAAAGAAAGCTGGTTTTTCTTTGCCATAAGAAACAGTTTTAAGTCTATTGCCAGCAATACCTTTTTTTACTAAATATTTTTTAACTGCAACTGCTCTTTTTTCTCCAAGAGCGATGTTATATTCGCGAGAACCTCTTTCATCACAATGACCTTCAAGGGTTATGTTAATTGAATTATCGCTTTTTAACCACTCAACTTGAATGTCTAAAATTTTAGCTGAAGCTTCATTGATATTTGATGAGCCTAAATCGAAATTAACGCGATCAGGAACTTCAATTTCGTTTTGGTTGGCAAGTTCATTGGCTTTATCGGCTTGCTCTTGAGAATCAAAAGTTTCGTAGTTTCCTGGTTTTGATGCATCAAGATTTTGAGTTTTTACTTCAGTTTTGACGGGTTCTTGATTTTTAGATTGATTTGATTGACATGAAATTAATGCTATTGATAATGATAAAATAATAATTTGCTTGAACATTTGAACCTCATTAGTTTTAAAAAAATTAATACATTCTAAATTAATGAATTTATGTTTTATGTCAAGTTATAATAAAAATGTTTTTCTAAATTTATTTTTTTTGTAGTAATTATTAATGAGTAGTGCGTTAGATGAATACAAACAAGGCGCAAGCCACAGGCTTTTAAAATTTGCTGGCTTTTTAGCAAATGGTACAACATTGTATGATTATCGGCATTCAAATAGGGAATGGAGTGATGCAGATAATTTAATAAATGCCTTAAATATCAAAGCTGGACTGATTTCCAAAGAAGAATTAGAAGAGATGTACAAAAAAGGAAATATAGCTAGCGCTCAGCGCGCGATTCACCATGGATATGCCCTAGAGGATTTGGATAAGGAAGAGGAGGAAAGAAAGAAAAATCTAAAACAAAATTTGAATAGCAAGAGAAATGAAATTGAAGCCGGATACAACGAAATAGAAGCGAAAAATTTTAATATGCATTTCTATCGAATCATGACTTCGCTTCTGTTGTTTGGCATAATTGATGCGCTAGATATTCTCTCGACAGCATTTGATTTGATGGGTGGAGATTTTTCAGAATCAGTTAAAGAAATTTTTGGTAGTAAGGAAATAATGGGTGATTTATCTGAGGTTTACAAGACTTTGAAATTGGATGAGGTGGCAGGAGGATTGGCTAAAATTCCAGTTTTTGAAGATCTTAATCAATTTTTTGTCGATACAATGTCTAGCGAATATTTGTCCCCCGTAACATCAGTTGGTGGAAATATTTTGACTAGTGAATTGGCGGGATTGGTTTTGGGGGCGGTATTAATTGCAAATCGTGGTTATCAGGAATATAATTTGGATCAAGAAGCCACTAATTTATCGCAAAAAGAAAAAGATGATATTGAGGCAATCAAGAAAAATATTAAAGAGGTCGTTAAAAATGCTCAAATTCATTCTTCAATTTACGAAAAGAAGAAATTTGTTGATATGGAAGACATTAAAACCACTTTATATTGGGATAAAATTGATAAAGAAGAAGATTTTGCAAGTAAATTTTTTAAAGATGTGCAGGCTAAATTATCTGATAAAAAAAATTTATGCCATAGTGAGGAAGAAGATAAAATCGAAGATGATAGAATTAAGCGGCTCATAAAATTAAAACAAGTTTTAAATGATGATAACATAGATCATTCAAAAAAATCAAAATTGTTAAAAGAATATTTAAGTATGCAAAAAAATCATAAGGATCTTATTGAGGTTGATAAAATGATGAGGGCAGATTTTTTCATGCATCCAGATTTAATACATGAATTTTTTGATAAAAGAGCTGAATATTATCAAAAAAAAATGATATCGAGTGCTTCTTCTAAGCGAGATGAAGTCGATAAAGCAATTAAAGACATAATTAGAGCCAATGATAAATCTATTGAAAACAATGAAATTGATCAACAATCCAAGGAAAAACTTAAAAGTGAAAATGAATTTTTGCTAAAATATTCTAATAAGATGTTAGACGGTGATTTTGTCAAAGATGCTGTTTTGACAGGTGGAGAGGAGAGAATTGCCAGTCTTGACAAGGTTTTAAAACAAGTAGAAAATGGTAAAATTATTAAAGACATAAGAACAAAAACTCCACCATCAACATGTCGAAACCCCGTGGCATCGAGACTTGATGGAAAAGATCTTTATGCTGGCGCTTCCTCAGCTGGAGAGGGCAATGGAAGATAAAACTTATTGTTATGGATTTAATTAATACTCAATATCGATATAATTTTGTAGATACTCAAAATGAACTTGAGCAATTCCTTGATTTGATTGAAGAAAATTCAACTGTGGCTATTGACACCGAGTTTGAAAGAAAAGATACATATTTTCCGATTTTATCAATTGTGCAAATTGCTTATGAAAATACTCAAAATGAGAAATTTATTGCTATAATTGATGTGTTGTCAAACTTAGATTTATCAAGGCTTTTTGCCATAATATCAAATCCAAAAATTATCAAAATTTTGCATTCATCAACTCAAGATTTACAAATTTTTTATCATATTTATAAAATTTGGCCAGAAAATATTTTTGATACGCAAATTATCGCCAATTTTTGTGATCAAGATTATAATGTCAGTTTATTTAATTTGGTAAAAAATCAGTGTGATTTTGAGTTAAATAAAGCTATGCAATCAAGCGATTGGATAAAAAGACCACTTTCTTCATCACAAATAAAATATGCAATTAATGATGTATTATTTTTACATCAAATTTACAAAAATTTTAATAATATTTTGCGAGCCAAGAATCGTCAAGATTGGGCAAAAGAGGAGATGGATAATTTTATTAAAAGAATTTTACAAAAAGATATCGAGCATATTTTTAAAAAATTTTCTAAAAAAGGTTTAAATACCTTAGAAATTGCCAAATTATATCAAATAATTCAGCTTCGCGAAGATTATGCCAAGCAATTGAATGTGCCACGTGAACACCTATTTAAAAATGAAGAAATTTTTCAAATTCTAAAAAATAATTTTAAAGATTTTAATAAAATTTTATTAAAAACGGATTTTTTTAAAACTTTAGAAGAAATTTTAATAAATGATAAAATTATTGTTGATTTGAAAAGGGAAGTTGGCTTAAATGAAACTGAAATAAAACAATTTGATAAAATTAAATCTATGGTCGCAAAATTTTCCAAAAAAGAAAATATTGCTCCACAATTTTTAGTAAATAGTGAAATGTTAAAACAAATTATATTGGCTAAAAATCCAAAAGAAATTTTAAATAATTGGCGTTATTCAATTTTGGGAAGTCAAATTCAACAAATTTTAAGCTTAATAAAATAATTAAAATATGAAAATAATCGTCGCAAATTGGAAAATGAATAACGGTTTTGATGAAGTAGATCAATGGATTGAGGCATTTTACGAGGTATTTTATAAAAAAATCGAAGATGAAAATATAGTTGAAGTTGTGCTTTGTCCCTCAAATATTTTAATTGATTATATTGATACCCAATTAATCGAAGATGGTTTTCACTTTCTGGAATATTTGTCAGAAAAATATGGTAAAGCGCCCGAAGATTTTAGTTTAGAAGAGATAAAAAAATATGTATATGACAGTAGGGCCTTAAAATTGGGTGCGCAGGATTGTGGCTATGAAGATGAGGGGCAATTCACGGGCGATGTCAGTGCCAAGCAACTCAAAGAAGTTAATTGCGAATATATTATTATCGGACATTCCGAGCGAAGAAAATATCATCATGAAACCAATGAAATTGTTAGTAAAAAAGTAGCATTGGCTGTCAAAAATGATATTACGCCAATTTTGTGCATTGGTGAATCAAGCGAAATTCGCCAAGAGGGAAAACATTTTGAATATATTAAAGAGCAAATAAAAAGCTCACTGCCTTTTATTGGATATAAAAAATTAGTAATCGCTTATGAGCCGATTTGGGCAATTGGAACTGGTCTAAGTGCAACCGCAAAAGAAATTGGCGAAATGGCGGATTTTATCCATAGTTTTTTTAAAAATGAGGTATCAATTTTTATTGAAAATTTTTATTTACTTTATGGTGGCTCAGTAAATTCATCGAACTCCGCAGAAATTCTTAATATTAAGGGAGTTGACGGATTGTTAGTCGGTAAGGCGAGCTTGAATTTTGATGAGTTTGGCAAAATTTTAATGAATAATAAATAATTGTGAAAGCCATAAAAATTCAATGGCAAGATCCGTTGGTTTTTGCCCAAAAAATCGCCGAAAATTATCAAGAAAATTGGGTTTTTTTATATTCGGGTTTGGCAAATTTTAAAAAAAATTCCAAATCCTATATTGCTTTATTTGAAGATGACAGATTTTATGGTAATAATTTTGAAGATTTGGTCAAAAAATTTGCTCAAGAAGAAAAAAATTGGTGGTTTGGTGGCATTAATTATGAGGCTGGAGAGCAGTTTGAAAATATTTTTAATCAACAGCAGTCAATTGTCAATTTTGCAAATTTCTTTTTTCTAAAATTTAAAATAATTTTAATTTTTGATCATCAAAAAAAATCCATAAAAGTTGAAACAAAAAATCCAAAATTACTTGAAGAAATTTTAAAATTTAAAATTAAAAACTTGGATTTTAAATTACCAAAAATTGATGGTTTTAGTTCAAATTTTAGTGATGAAGAATATTTGTTAAATATCAAAAAAATTCAAGAAATGATTGCAAATGGCGATTTTTTTCAAGCCAATTTAACCAGAAAATTTTATGGAAAATTTCAGGAAAAATTAGATGGTCTTCAAAGCTTTAATTTATTTCAAAAACTTGTCACGATTAGTCCGAGTAATTATTCCGCTTTTGGCAATTTTGATGGAAAATTTATTTTATCTTCCTCACCAGAATTATTTTTGAAATCAAAAAATAATTTGATTATGTCGTCGCCAATTAAAGGAACTATTCATCGTGGCTTGAATAAAAAAGAAGATTTGGCAAATAAAAAATATTTGCAAAATTCCCTGAAAGAAAAAGCTGAAAATCTTATGATTGTAGATTTGATGCGCAATGATTTTGCAAGATTTTGTGAACCCGCAAGCGTGCGTGTAAAAAAATTATTTGAAATTACAAAATATCAGTTGATTTATCATTTATCTTCCGATGTTGTTGGTAAAATTCGTTCTTCAAAAAATATTTTTGATGCGCTTAAATCCTGTTTTCCAGCTGGTTCAATGACGGGCGCTCCGAAAATTAAATCAATGGAGATTTTGAATCAAATTGAAAAAACCCCAAGAGGATTATATAGCGGAGCATTTGGCTTTGTTAAAAATTGTAAAGAGATGAATTTTTCGGTGGTAATTCGAACTTTGCTTATCGAAAATGAGGTTTTTGAATTTCAGGTTGGTGGTGGTATAACCTATGAATCTTCTTGTCAAAAAGAGCTAGAAGAATCTTATGCAAAAGCCAAAGCGATTTTTGAAATTCTTAAATAAAACTTAAAGTTTGCTGGCTTGAACCTCAAAATTGATAGTAATTTGATCTTCAACACCATTAGCTTTTGAGACATTTTTTTCACCAATATCAAAGTCTGTGCGTTTGATGGTAGTGTTGCCAACGGCATGCGCGTAGCGCTCATTAATGGCCTTAAGATTAAAATTTAAAGTCGCAGGAATTGTTTTATCTTTAATTTTTAAAGTGCCTTTGGCGCTAAAATTATTTTTACCTGGCATGGCAACAAAATTATCTGCCTTAAAAAAAGCCTTCGGAAATGTTTCGGTCGCCAACCAGCTTTGATTTTTTAAAGTTTGCAATGCTTCTTGAAAAGATAAATCAGCCGAGGTTGTATCAATCTCTATCTCTACATTGCTTTTGGCAAGTGCATTTGGGTCAAAATTAATTTTGCCATTAAATTTCTTAAAAGAACCCTTAATTGCCGAACCATTTTGTTTAGCGGTAAATTCTAATTTACTTTTATTTTCAATAATTTGCCATCCAGAATCATTAACTAAGGCAGATTCATTGCCAGTTGAGCCTTGGTAAATTGCCTCGCATTCAATTTCAATTTTTACTTCATCGCCAATTCCGGGCGCGCCGTAAGTAATGCCATAGTCAGAACGCTTAATTGTTCCAGAAATTGTCATGCCAATGGTTTTATTTTGAGTGATTGGGTTTTTTCCAATTTTGTTAATTTTTACATCAAAATTTACTAATTTTTTTATCTCTTTTATGGTTAAAATCCCACTTACCTTTGCACCAGAACTGCTGGCAGAGCGGATTGATTGACTTTTGAAAATTGCGAGCGGAAATTTTTCTACATCAAAAAAATCAGCGCTTTTAAGATGATTGTCAAATTTGGCAAAACCAGTGGTAATTGAATTGGTTTTAACAATAATTTCTACTGAGCTATTTTGAGGATTGCGTTCATCTAAAAATATTTTTCCCTCAATATCGGTAAATTTTCCACTTGGTTTAGAAAAGCCAAAATGACTGGCGTACCATATTAGATTGGTGTGAGCATTGTCGATTTTATATAAATCTTGTGCAAAAAGATTTTTTGAAATCAAGAAAATTGTAATGAAAAATAAAGTTTTTTTATTCATAAATTATATTTTTTGATAACCTGATATTGAAATTTTAAATGCGTCTAATCCAATTACTGATTTTTTTGAATTACTTAGTAAGGTCAACTTTTTAATGCCCAAATCCGCTAAAATTTGTGCACCCGTGCCATAATTACGCAAAGTTTTTGGCGTGTTTATTTGGCTAATTTGGTTGCTAAACAACAAATCCGAAATTTTTTCTTGAGGTTGGCGAATTATTACAATTAACCCGCTTTTATTCTCATTAATTTTCTTTAATGCTTTTTGCAAAAGACCGCTTTTAGGATTTTGTTTTTCTTCAAGGCAGTCAGTAATGATATTGAGATGGTGCATTCGAACTAAGGTTGGTTTAGTTTTGTCAATTTTACCCTTGATTAAAGCCAAATGTTCAACATTATCGATTTTGCTTTTATAAATTTTTAATTCCATTTCTCCAGCGATTTTGCTAATAAATTTTTGCGAGGAAACTAATTCGATTAATTTATCTTTTTTACGGCGATATTCAATTAAATCAGCAATTGTGGCAATTTTTAAATCATGTTTTTTGGCAAATTTAATTAAATCTGGAAGCCTTGCCATGGTGCCATCTTCATTCATAATTTCGCAAATTACGCCAGATGGATTTAGCCCAGCCAATTTAGCGATATCAACCGCGGCTTCGGTATGTCCAGCTCGCACTAAAACCCCGCCATCTCTGGCTTTAAGCGGAAAAATATGGCCAGGACTCACAATCGAATCTTTATTATTTTTTGGGTCGATTGCTACTTTGATGGTTTTTGCTCGATCTTGTGCAGAAATTCCAGTTGCAATTCCTTCTCTGGCTTCAATTGAAATGGTAAAAGCGGTGCGATGTCTTGATTCGTTGTTAAAAGTCATTAATGGAAGTCCAAGTTCGTTAACTCTTTTTTCTTCAAGAGCTAGACATATCAAGCCTCGACCATAAGTTGCCATAAAATTAACTTTTTTGTCATCGCATTTGCTGGCGACAATAACAAGATCTCCTTCATTTTCACGATTTTCATCATCAACTAAAATAAACATTTTGCCCGCTTTGGCGTCGGTAATTATTTCGTCGATGGTGGCAAGATTATTTTTGGACATAATTATTCATTAAGTTTGATAGATATCGGGCAATGGAGTCAATTTCAAGATTAACCTTGTCGCCTTCTTGATAATTTTTAAAAATAGTATTTTCAAAAGTATGTTTAATAATATTAACTGAGAATTTTTTTATATCTACTTCATTGACCGTTAGAGATGTTCCGTCAATTGTGATTGAGCCTTTTTTGGCAATAAATTTTTGTAAATTTTGCGGATAGGAAAATACAAATTCCCATGAATCTTGAATTGGCTTTATTGATTTAATTTCGGCAATATCATCGACATGTCCTTGAACCAAATGACCACCAAATTCATCATTGATTTTCATTGCAAATTCGAGATTAATTTTTTGATTTTTTTGCCAATTTTTTAAGGTGGTTTTGTTGCAAGTTTCTTTAGAAGCCTCGAAATCTAAAAGCAAAAATTTGTCCTTGATAGTTTTTTTAATTAAGGTTAGGCAAATACCATTAGAAGCGATTGAACAGCCAATTTTTAGAGTTCTTTTAATTTGATTTTTGTTAATTTTAATTTGTAAAAGCGCATCTTTTTTAGCATCAAATTTAATTTGATTGATAATTCCTTGATGCGAAATAATTCCTGTAAACATTATTTTAATAATTCGGTTATAAATTTTTTTATTTTTTTGATGGCATTTTCCTCAATTTGTCGAATTCTTTCTCTAGATACTTTAAAAGATTGGCTTAATTCTTCAAGTGTTTGAGGGTCGTCGATTAATTGTCTTTTTAAAATAATTTCTTTTTCTCGATCATTTAATTGGTCAAAAGCTTTTTTGAATAAAGCTTTTTGTCTGGAAATTTCTTGATTTTTTATGGCAATTTCTTCTTGCGATGGAGAATTGTCTGACATTTGGTCGCCAATTTCAGTTTCTTCATCATTGATTTTGGCGTTTAAAGATTTATCGCTTTGGGTAAGTCTTGAATCCATATCCAAAACTTCTTCTTTGGAAACATTTAAATCATTGGCGATTTTGGTGATATTTTCGCTGGAAATTTGATTATCGCTATGATTAATTCCAAGCTTTTTTTTGATTTTATTTAAATTGAAAAATAATTTTTTCTGGGCTGAGGTGGTGCCAATTTTTACCATCGACCATGATCTTAAAACATAATCTTGAATAAATGCTCTAATCCACCACATTGCATAAGTTGAGAAGCGAAAGCCTTTTTCTGGTTCAAATTTTTTCAAAGCTTGAATTAATCCAATATTGCCTTCAGCTACCAAATCAGAAGCGGGAAGTCCATAATTCTTAAATTTATAAGCGATTTTTACAACAAGGCGTAAATGGCTTTGTATTAAAATTTTACCCGCCTCTTTATCGTTGTTTTTGGCGAATCTGACGGCATATTCATATTCTTGAGCTGGCGTTAAAATTGGGAATTTTTGAATTTCTCGTAAATATTGGTTAAAGCCATCATCATTTTTTGCTAAAGTTTTTTTGGTTAGTTGATTATCTTGGGTTTCAATAACTAAATCCTCGGATGTTTTTTCTTGCATAATTATGATTTTAATTTACTAAAAAATAAATTTATTTTATTAAAATTATAGTTAATTTTTTCAAACTTGCAATTTTTTTATTAGATCCCCGTTACCTCGATATTATATTTTTTACTTAGATAATTTAAAATTTCTTTGCGTTCGGGAGTTTTAATTATTTTATTAAATACTACCACCTCAGATAAATAGCCATATAATGGCAAGGTGTTGGCATTTGATTTGCCCAGCGAAATGCCAGTCAAATTATTGGTTCCTATGTTAAGTGTTGATGTTGCTCCAAAGGTGCTATTATTGTTATTAATATAGACTTTTGAGCTTGAGCTGTTCATATAGGCAACCAAAATATAACTATTGCTATTATTCAATGCTGTGGATGAAACCGTATTGACCGAGCTTCCAGCATTTAGTTGAACTGAATTGTTATTTACGGCAATAGAAAAATTTGACGAGGCTCCATCAAATAAGGTTTGATAGGTTGCGGAAGGGCTTGAACTAAATTTAAAAACAATAAATATTGTGGCTTGGGAAGTGCTTCCGCTTGCAAGTTCTGAAATCGAAATTTTGCCATTGTTAAATAATATTGCTGGTAATTTATTTGGACCGGAATTAGAAAAGGTTACCCCAGCTGAGGCTGATGCAGTTAAAATATTGGCGTTGGCCAATAGCGAAGATGAAGACACATCTCTCCATGTTGTGATTTGAGCCCCGTTATTCATTTGATTAATTAAAAAAGATTCCTTGAGGCTGGGTTCGTACCAAGCAATTAGTCCTGCAACTTGTGAAATTGGTGATTTTGCGGTAACGCCACGAGCATTTGAAACTCGAAATGAATAAATTAGGTTGTAGCCTTGAGAAACTCCAACAATTAAGGTGCCGATAATTAAAATAACAATTGCTAATTCATAAAGCGAATAAGCATATTTTTGGCTTGGTCTTATCATCAATTAAAATATTTAAAATTAAATTTGTTAAATCAGTTAAATTTAAAAAAATTTAAATCAAAAATTTTTTAATTGCTACCTAATAATTCGCTCCAAGTCAATATTGGATTTTTAGCCGCCTTGACATCATCGAGCCTTTTACGAGGAGTGCTTAATGGATAATGATGAAATTTATCGCCATTGCCTTGCTCAACTTCATTGGCAATATAAATCATGGTTTGAATGAATTGATCGATAGTCTCACGAGTTTCGGTTTCGGTTGGCTCAATTAGCATAGCTCCTTGCACCACCAGTGGGAAAAACACGGTCATCGGGTGAAAACCATATTCAACCAAAGCTTTTGCGATATCAAGAGTTGAAATTCCTTTGGCTTTTTGAATTTTGTCGGTAATCAAGCATTCATGCATACAATTTCCAGGAAATGGAACATGAAAATGATCCTTAAGTTTATGTAAAATATAATTGGCGGAAATTACGGCGTCTTCGGCAACTTTTTGTAAACCATCACTGCCATGAGAAAGCATATAGGTAAGGGCGCGAACATGCATGCCAAATTGACCGTTAAAGCCTTTAACTTTGCCACAAGAATTTTTTGGAGTGTGAAATTGGAATTTGTCACCGATTTTTTCAACATGAGGTGAGGGCAAAAATTGAGCTAAATCTTCGCGAACTGCAATTGGTCCAGAACCTGGGCCACCACCACCATGTGGGGTTGAAAAAGTTTTGTGTAAATTAAAATGCATAACATCAACGCCAATATCGGCAGGGCGAACCTTGCCAACGATGGCATTATAATTAGCACCATCGCAATAAAAATATCCGCCAGCATCGTGAATTAATTTAGCAATTTCAATGATGTTTTTTTCAAACTTACCGCAAGTATTGGGGTTGGTGATCATAGTGCCTGCAATGTTTGGACGATGTTCGTCAATAAGTTTTTTTAACGCTTCCATATCCACCAATCCTTCGGCATCGGTGGCAATAACCTTGATTTCAAAGCCACACATTGCAGCTGTTGCTGGGTTGGTGCCGTGAGCGGAATCTGGGATTAAAACAATTTTACGATGATGATCACCCTTAACTTCGTGAGCCTTTTTGATTACTAGCATTCCGGCAAGTTCACCTTGCGCTCCAGCTGCTGGCGCTAGTGAAACACCTTTTAAACCTGTTAAAGTTCCTAGCCAATTTTGTAAATTATACATTAGTTCAAGTGCGCCTTGAATAGATGATTCATCTTGATAAGGGTGAATATCAGCAAAGCCGGGAAGGCGAGCCATTTTTTCATTTAATCTTGGGTTATGCTTCATGGTGCAAGAACCAAGCGGATAAAACCCTGCATCAATTGAATAATTTTGGTTAGAAAGTCGAACAAAATGACGAATAACTTGCGGTTCATTAACTTCGGCTAAACCGATTTTTTCGCGGTTTTTGGCTTGACCAGTTTTGGATTTAAAGTTTTTAACTTCAGGCAAATCAACGCCACAAGCTCCAGCTCTAGATTGCTTGATTAAAAGTTCGGTTTCGTGATTTAAACCAGTTTGCGCAGGAATAAAATTTGACATAATTTTAATTTGAATTAATGATTATTTTTCATAAATTTTAAACAATTTTTATTTTCTTTCAATTAATTTTTTAAATCATTAATTTTGCTAGAATTTAAGAGTAAATCATAAAGAAATTCGGGAGCGAGATCAAGACCGTTTTCCCAAGATAAAGTATCGAATTCGATTTTAAATTTTTTAAATTTATTTGGATCCTTTAATTCTTTAAAAATCTTGCGATGGTCGTTAA
>JALREU010000249.1 GCA_023256705.1 Rickettsiales bacterium | reverse complement strand
AACTGGATAAATTTTCCAATTATTACACACCGCTCTAAATGAAAAAGCCTCCTTCCGATTTCTCGGAAGGAGGCTTTTAATATATTACCTTAAACTTGGTTAGAAGTTTGTAGCAACACCAGTATCCCACCACAAACGAGTTGCGATATCATCTTTTGCACCAGCACCCATTGTAGCAACAGCACGATTAACAGCAGCAGTATTACCTGTTCTTTCACCGTTGATGAAAGGCATTCTCTTAATCCACTCGTTCTTTGGAATAACTCCCCAATCAGGGCTAGAATCATTTTTAGCAACAGTTGGAATCTTAGGGTAGCCAGTTCTTCTGAAATCAACCCATGCTTCCATAGTATTAGTAAATGTGTTGAGATACTTTTGTGTAAGTATTTTTTCTAATTTCAACTCATTATTGTCAGCATCGTTCCAAGCTACAGTAATTGTTGAAGCAGCTTTATTGCTATTACGTGCATCCTTAGGATCTACATAATCAATTGGCTTACTAGTAGCATCTGCTAAATACGCGTCAACGCCACCTGCTCCCCAATCTTCGAATGATAATTTAACACCATTCTCGTAGTTTGTTTTTGCACTACCAGCACCAGCCCAACCTCTTAAAGCAGCTTCTGCTTTTAAGAATGCAACTTCAGATGCAGTAAATGCACGTCTTGTTTGCGCATTATTAAAGTCGTTAGAAACCTTAGAGTAAGGTACTTTATCAGCTTTTGCGTCACAATATGCACCATTACGGATTCCTTTGTAAGGAACGGTAGGATGATCTGCATATAAAGCAGGATCTGTTACTGGTGAGAAGAATTTTGAAATACGGTTATCTTTCAAGCCAACT
>JALREU010000248.1 GCA_023256705.1 Rickettsiales bacterium | reverse complement strand
AATGATTGGCTCCATCGGATTAACGGGCTTCAACTCTTATCATAAAAGAATCGAAATAAGTTATGATTTATCGAGTGATTATTGGGGCAGAGGGATTATGAGTAACGCCGTAAAAAAAATTTGTGATTTTGGTTTTAAAGAATTTCATATAAATAGAATTGAGGCCAGCGTTGTTCCAACAAACTCAGCCTCTCGCAACCTATTAATTCGCAATAAGTTTTTACTCGAGGGCTATCTTCGCCAACATCGTTTTCATGAAAATCAATTTAGAGATGTGGTGTTTTTTAGTTTGTTGAAAAATGATTTTTACAAATAGCCCCAAAAAATTAGTTTGACATTTGTTATTTAAATTAGTTAAATGTGCGCCCCTTAATTTAGATAAGTTAATTGAATTTTAGGCTGAAGCACTCTAGAGTTTATCTTCTTGAGTCCATCTTCTAAAAGTTATCTTAGTTCATTTGCAATCAACAAGATTAAAAACTCACATTTGAAATCTTTCAATAGCGATGGCATTAATATTAACAAGGGTTCATTGAAATCAAAAAGTTATATCAACTTATGAATAAAACATATACTGCAAAACCAAGCGAAATTGAAAAAAAGTGGTGGCTAATAGACGCTGAAAATTTGGTTGTTGGTCGCTTGTCTACCTTGATCGCTAAAATTTTGCGCGGAAAACACAAAACAACATTCACTCCCAATCTCGATTGTGGCGATCATGTTGTGGTTATAAATGCTGAAAAGGTCAAATTTACCGGCAAAAAATATGCCGAAAAACTTTACTATTGGCACACCGGTTTCCCAGGTGGCATTAAAGACCGCACCGCTAGACAAATTATTGAAGGCA
>JALREU010000247.1 GCA_023256705.1 Rickettsiales bacterium | reverse complement strand
CAGATTTGTTAAATATTATTGATATTAAGTAAAAACTAAAATTTTCCAAATGGTAAGCTTCGAAATCTAAAATTCAACTAAGGAAATTAACCCTGTGATTGGCTTTAAATAAAAACCAAAAGAACGGTTTAACTTCAATAAAATCATAGCGAATCTTATATTTTTGTAATTTCTTATTTTTAGAAATATAGTATTTAGCGCAATTCTTAATACGATAAATTTGCTTATTACCAATTATACTTTCGATATTGTAATTTTTATAACGAGCTTTGACCTCAACAAAAATTATCTGATTGTTTTTAAAGGCAATGATATCGATTTCCCCCAAATGCGATTTAAAACGATACTTGAGAATTTTATAACCTTTGAGCCAAAGAAAAATCATGGCATATTTTTCGGCATATTGACCGAAATTATATTTTTCGACACGAGCTTTATAACTTTTACTTATTTTAGTGGTAAGCTTTGGATTCTTTGAATTATTTAATTTGATCATTTTTAGAATTTTTATTCTGATGAACTAGTACAAGCGAATAAGCTTCTTTTTTATTAATCTCAAAATTCTCAACCAACTCTATCACAATCTCTTTAGATGATCGATTTTTTTGCGATAATATTTTTATAACTTCAAGCACCTCATCACGATTAAATTTAGCAATATCTTTAGAAATTTTTTCAACGATTATCACAAATTCTCCTCGAATTTTTTGCGGATTGGAAATCAAGATTTCTAGAATTTCATCGGGCGTTCCAATGATTATTTCTTCATAAATTTTTGTAAGTTCTCGAGCTAAACAAATCTTTCGATTGGCAAAATTTTGTTTTAAAATTTTAAGAGTTTCGAGAACTCGATTTGAAACATC
>JALREU010000246.1 GCA_023256705.1 Rickettsiales bacterium | reverse complement strand
ATCCATAAAGCAAAAGCTTTTGTCATTTTAGGCAATCAACTTTTCTCACCCATCCATTTAAAAAGTTTTAAAGATCATCATTTCATGATGGCAGAAGATTATCAGTTATGTACTTACGTTAAACATCACCGTCAAAAGATATTACTTTTTTTATCAGCCATGCGCTCATATGCCGATGAATTAAAAAAAGCAGATTTTTCACTTACCTATTATGATTGCAAACACGAGTTATTTAAAAAAAGTTATGAAGATAAAATTTTATTTTTTCTAAATAAAATTAAAACTAAACATGTAGATTTATTTGAAGTCGAAGATAAGTTTTTTGAAAAACAATTAATTAATTTTTTTAATAAAAATAAAATTCAATTTAATTTTATAAAATCACCCATGTTTTTATCTAGCCGTGGTGATTTTAAAGAATATTTACAAACGAATAAAAAGCCATTCATGGCTAATTTTTATAAAATTCAAAGAATTAAATTTAATATTTTAATGAAGAGTAAAAACGAGCCGCTAGGAGGCAAATGGAGTTTTGATGAGGATAATAGAAATAAATTAGATCCTAAAGTAAATATTCCAAAACACATCACCTTTAAACAAACAAATCATACTGAGAATGTAAAAAAGTTTTTAGAGAAAAATTTTCTAGATCATTCAGGTGAAATTGAAAGTTTTAATTTTCCAACTACTCGCAAAGACACCTTAACTTTATATTTTGACTTTTTAAAAAATAAATTAAATTTATTTGGAGATTTTGAAGATGCCATCTCACACAAATCCCATATTCTATTTCATAGCATGTTAAGTCCGTTAATTAATTTAGGACTTTTGACGCCACAACAAATCGTGAGTGAAACCTTAGCTTATGCAA
>JALREU010000245.1 GCA_023256705.1 Rickettsiales bacterium | reverse complement strand
CCAACCCTTAGCCTTCGTCACTGATAGAAAAGTGGCCTTAGCAGATGGGTACGCTACTACTCATTTGACTTTTGCCGACGGATTGCAGTTCAGCCAGCAAAATCATTTTGCTTTCGAATGTAATGAAGCTGCAGTTTGCGCTGCATTTTTGAACGGCGTCCGAAATACAGAAGGAGCAAGTCGCTTTAATGGTCAAAAAGCAAATATTGATCGCCCCCTACGAGGTTTAATGGATCAGATTGGTGGCACATCTAATCAGACCTTTTGGGGCCAGGTAGTTCCAGATAACTCAGGAATCAACTGGGCCGAGGGCGTAAAGATATTCGCTGCAAGAATAGTGACAGTTGATTGGCTAAATGATGGTAGCGGCGCAAAGGCGCTGTATGCCACATCTGGCGGCCTTACGAATCCATTTCCTCAATACATAAATGGTGCAAATGCAAATAGCCGATCAGTTCTCACTTCTCTTAGTGATGTCACTGGAACTAAATTTTTGATGAGCGTGGGTGGCGGTGGGATTACCGATTCTAAATCTGCTGGGAGAACCTTCACGCTTGGCCAATCAACGACTGGGAATGTAACAGTCCTGCTACCACTTACCGCTCAAACAGTTTCATTTACCTCATCTGCCCCTTCGAACTTGGTTCTTGGAAGTACCTATACACCAACTACTTCATCAACATCAGGCCTCACACCAGTGGTTTCAGTTGACTCTTCTTCTTCCGCGATATGTAGTGTTTCGGCTGGAGTTGTATCGGCTATTGGGGTAGGTACTTGTACGTTAAATTTGAACCAAGCAGGTAATTCCACTTATGCGTCCGCACCTCAGGTGCAACAATCTTTCACCACTCGCGCGGCTATAGCCATTGCTGGG
>JALREU010000244.1 GCA_023256705.1 Rickettsiales bacterium | reverse complement strand
GAATGCGGTCTGAGCGCAAGAACACGTTTTTAAACAATCTAAATTTTCTGTAACTCTTGTGTAAGCACTATAACTTTCGGGATGACCTGTTGCGTAATGATAAAATTTATCTTCAAGCAGTTGGTAGAATGGCAATGGAAATTATTGAATTAATGTAATTAAAAATGACAGAGTTAACTGAAAAATATCACGCTAAAACAATAGAAGAAAAATGGCAAAAATATTGGCAAGAAAACGGTAAAATCAACGGTAAAACCGGTATATACAGTTTTGGCAATGATTTAAAAAAAGAGCAGACTTTTGTAATCGATACTCCTCCTCCAACCGTGTCTGGATTGCTTCATATGGGTCATATTTTTTCTTACACGCAAGCTGATTTTGTAGCAAGATTTAAGCGTATGAAAGGTTTAGATGTTTTTTATCCGATGGGATTTGATGATAATGGTTTGCCAACTGAAAGATTAGTTGAAAAAATTATTGGCAAGAAAGCGATGGTTTATGAGGCTGAAGAGCGTCAAAAAAATAATGATCAAAATAGCAATAAATCCGGTGGTTATTTTGTAGCAAAATGTCGTGAGGTTGTAGCGGAAGCTGAAGCTGAATTTGAAGAATTATTTAAAGCAATTGCTTTGTCTGTTGACTGGAGTGAAAAATATCAAACTATTTCGCCTGAATCACAAAAAATTTCGCAAGCTTCTTTTATCGATTTATTCAACAAAGGTTTAATTGAAAAACAAAATCAACCAGTTTTTTGGGACATTTCTGACCGCACAGCCCTAGCTCAAGCTGATATTGTCGATAAAGAAATTGAAGGTGAAATGTTTTTTATTAATTTTGCAATTGCTGATAATAATTTGCCATTGGAAATTATGACAACTCGTCCAGAGCTTTT
>JALREU010000243.1 GCA_023256705.1 Rickettsiales bacterium | reverse complement strand
GTATTGATACACGCAAGGTGATCAAAATTGTTTGGTTCGCCGGCGGTGCACTGGCTGCTACCGGTGGCATTTTCCGCGGACTCGATGAGCAAGTCAGTTTTTCAATGGGTTCAGACTTATTGTTTTTAATGTTTGCGGGCATCACTCTCGGTGGTCTTGGATCGGCTTTCGGCGCATTAATCGGTGGATTTTTCATCGGTATTTTTGTTGAGATGTCGTCGCTCTTTGTACCAAGCGAATTAAAAGTTGCCCCAGCACTTTTCATTTTGATCGTGGTTCTTATCGTTCGACCACAGGGCATCTTGGGTAAGAGTCAGAGGATTGGCTGAGATGGACTGGAATCAAATCTTTCAAAACACAGTTCGCGCAGCCGTCGGCGTTGACGCCATCTATTTTGCGATCGCCGCCATAGGTCTCAATGTTCAGTTTGGCTACACAGGTCTTGTCAACTTTGGACAGGCAGCATTTATGGCTTGTGGCTCTTACGGTCTCGGAATGACCGCGCAGTATTTCGGTATTGGTCTTTGGTGGGGTATACCGCTCGGCATTGTTTGTGTCATCATTTTGGCGCTGATAGTTGGCATTCCCACGCTTCGACTCAGAGCAGATTATTTGGCAATCGTCACCATTGCGACGGCGGAAATTGTACGACTATTCGTACGTTCGGTGAAGTTCAATAAAGTATTTGGTGGCACCGAAGGAATAAGTAACTTCAGTCGAGAATACCGAGACTTGAATCCTTTCGAGCCAGGTCGAACTTATGGCTTTGCTCCATTTCGATTTAGTGGCTACACGTTGATCACGATCATTGTTGGTTGGGTTCTTGTCGCAATTTTCGCAACACTTGTTTGGCAACTGATGCGCAGTCCGTGGGGTCGAGTAATCAAGGGCATTCGTGAGGATGAAGA
>JALREU010000242.1 GCA_023256705.1 Rickettsiales bacterium | reverse complement strand
ATTTTGATTGATGGTCAAGATATCGCTAAAGTTTCTCAAGATTCGCTTCACGATAAAATAGGCGTAATTCCGCAAGAGGCTATTTTGTTCCATCGCAACTTAATTGAGAATATTTCTTATGGCAATAAAAGCCCAATATCCAAAGAAGAACTAATGATTCGCGTTGTTGATTCGGCCGTCAAAGCTTCGGCACATAAATTTATTTCTATGATGCCCGAGGGTTATTATTCGCAAGTTGGTGAGAGGGGCGTTAAGTTGTCGGGAGGTCAACGACAAAGAATTGCAATTGCTCGAGCATTCTTTAAAAATGCTCCAATCTTGGTTTTGGATGAAGCCACTAGTCAGCTCGACTCGGTTACTGAAAACATGATTCAACAAAGTTTGAAGAACTTGATGGAGAGTAAAACTACTCTGGTAATCGCGCATCGCTTATCAACTCTTCAAATGATGGACAGAATTTTGGTTTTTGATAAAGGTAAAATTGTTGAAGATGGATCTCACGAAGAATTGCTCGATCTAAACGGTTATTATAAAAGACTATGGACGGCTCAATCAGGCGGGGTTTTGACTTATCAAATTGAGAACGCAAGCGCTCAACAACTTTTTTCAATTAAAAAATAGTTATGAATAATATCACGCAAGTTTTCATATTTTGTGCGGGACGTGGCGAAAGAATGATGCCATTGACTCAATCAACCCCCAAGCCATTGCTTAAAGTTCAAAACAGGGCTATTCTTGGTCATATTTTGGATAAGGTGCAAAAAATTTCATCGGTGCAAAAAATTTTAATCAATGCTTTTTATCTTGCCGATGAAATTATTGATTTCGTCAAGTCGGTGAACGATCCAAGAATCATAGTTTCGCATGAATCTGAAAAAATTGAAACCGGCGGTGGTTTATTTTTTGCGCTTGATAAAATTGATGTGAATC
>JALREU010000241.1 GCA_023256705.1 Rickettsiales bacterium | reverse complement strand
CTAGCTCAGTCATTCAGGGATAGCTTCAAACATGCTAAAATCACTTTTTTTTAATTTTCAACAAACCTATGAGCTTAGATAACGTTCTTCCTGGTAATAATGTTCCGACACATTTCAACGTCATTATTGAAATTCCAATGAATGCCGATCCAATTAAATATGAGGTTGATAAAGAATCAGGAGCAATTTTTGTGGATCGATTTATGGGCACTGCTATGCATTACCCTACAAATTACGGTTATATACCCAAAACAATCGCAGGTGATGGTGATCCAGTAGATGTGCTTGTTGTTACTCCATTGCCTTTAATTCCAGGCGTGGTTGTGAGTTGTCGTGCTGTTGGGATATTGGAAATGGAAGATGAACAAGGTCAGGATGCAAAAGTGTTGGCAGTTCCTGAAGATAGAATCCTTTCAATCTATGCGCATTGGCAAAAACCTGAAGATATGAATCCATTGCGTCTCAATCAAATTCAGCATTTTTTCGAGCATTATAAAGATTTAGAAAAAGGTAAATGGGTTAAAGTCAAAGGCTGGAAAGGCCCTCAAGATGCGCACAAAGAGATTCTAGAAGGTATTGAAAGATACAAAAAAGATAATCTTTAAAATCCATGATGGCCCATAATTTCTGCTGGGTCTTTATCCTTAAGATATGCAAACTCCCCTGCAACATCTATTTCTATCCAGTCGCATGACAAAGATAAAGTCTCAAAACTTTCATCAATTACACAACAATCTAACCATTTCTTTTCGCCATTAATTAGAACGGCTTGAAAACCAATATTCCTCCATGAATTGACCAAATTTTCCATATCAATAGGATTCATGGCGCCATCTCTAAAGAGATATTCGTCATACCAAACTCGAGTCCCAAGAGAAGAAGCATGATCAATTAAGCATTGATCCCATCCACCAGGATACTTTTCTTCAATAGTTG
>JALREU010000240.1 GCA_023256705.1 Rickettsiales bacterium | reverse complement strand
AAAATTTTAAAGACTAAAAAAGGTTTTTTAAAAAATGAGATATTAATAGAATCACTTGGAAATTGCGGAATAGTGTTCGGGAGTTTCTTTGGTGATAGATTATTTTATCTTGTAAAAGGCGAAAGAAAATGGGTGAAAGTTTCAAAATCATTTGCTTATTGCGAAGGTGAAACAATTGATTTTTGGGAAATTTGTAAATCATCGTCAGTCTGGCAGTTTAGCTGGGTTTTTTGTTAACTTAAATAAAAAATAATATGGAAAATCAATGGCAACCAATGGAAACAGCTCCAAAAGATGGAACCAAAATTTTAGTTTGCCACATCAACTATTATAGCCCTATAACTGCTCTGTGGTCTTCTTATCATCCTAATGCAAAAGGCAAAGAAACGTGGCGCGAAGATGGTAGCAATTATAAATTGAATCCAACACACTGGATGCCACTACCAAAACCACCAATTATTAACAATTAACTTATTATATATATATGAAAACAACAAATTACGAAATATCAAAAAAACTTAAAGAAGCGGGGTTCGAGGCTGAAACTGATTTTTATTGGTATTGCTATGATAAGGGGCAGGAAATGAGACACATTGCCGATGCTGATGGCAGAGGTAATGTTAAAGCTTATGACCTCGAAACTTTGCTTGATGCTTTGCCAAAAAAAATAACAACTAAATTTAAACATTTTGATACTGGTGAAATTTATGAATTTGAAGAAACACTGAAAATTTATAAATCAGGTATTAGTTATTCTCATAATGAAGATGATATTGATTGGTATCGCACACACTATGGGTATTATTCAACATTTGATTTAAGTGTGAATAATAGTGAGGGTTTAAAATCACTCGCAGACACGGCGGGTAAATTGCTTATCCAACTTTTTGAAGAGGGGATTATTAACTTTAACAAATAAATATGTATATTTCCGATAAAAATTT
>JALREU010000023.1 GCA_023256705.1 Rickettsiales bacterium | reverse complement strand
GCCCTTCCCCTTTTTATGCAAGGTGTAAATAAAAGTAAGGCATTGCAAATCGCCAAAGAAATTCTAGAAGAAATCGAACTTGGTGACAGAATAAATTTTAAACCCGCACAGCTATCGGGTGGTCAGCAACAAAGGGTAGCAATTGCTAGAGCAATAGCATCAAAACCGAAATTAATTTTGGCAGATGAACCAACCGGAAACCTTGATAGCGAGCTTTCTGAGAAGATTTTTTCATTATTAAAAAATCTAACAAAAAAATATGAAATTTCTTGTTTGGTAGTGACCCATAATTTAGAACTCGCCAAAAAGACCGACCGGATTCTAACAATTAAAAACGGATTTTTAAACGAATAATTTTGAAAATTATATTTTTAAATATTTAGCAACATCCAGCATACGCACTGAAAAAGCCCACTCATTATCATACCAAGAGCAAACTTTAACCATATTACCACCAATTACTTTGGTTTGAGTGGCATCGTAATTTGAGCTAAAATTATTATGATTAAAATCGATAGAAACCAAAGGCTCCTCAACATAATTTAGAACTCGCTTCATTTCGCCATCAGCATATTTTTTCATTAATGAATTAATTTCATCAATTGAAGTGTTTTTGCTGGCAATAAAATTAAGATCAACCAAAGAAACATTTGGTGTTGGCACTCGAATGGCACCACCATCAAGCTTGCCTTTTAACTCAGGCAAGACCAGACCAATAGCTTTGGCGGCTCCAGTTGAAGTTGGAATCATTGACATGGCGCAAGCTCTGGCTCGGCGTAAATCCTTGTGAGTATTATCGACGATATTTTGGTCATTAGTGTAGGCATGAACGGTAGTCATAAAGCCTTTTTCAATGCCGATATTATCATGCAAAACCTTAGCAATTGGAGCTAAACAATTTGTAGTGCAAGACCCAATAGAAATTACTGCATCATTTTCGGTAATGTTTTTGTGATTTACACCATAAACAATAGTTTTAACATTATCTTCTTTGGCAGGTGCTGAAATAATTACTTTTTTGGCACCAGCTGTTATGTGCTTATAAGCATCTTCATATTTGGTAAAAGCTCCTGTGCATTCAAAAACTATATCAATTTTGTGAGATTTCCAATCAATTTTTAATGGATCACGCTCTGCGGTAAGAAGGATTTTTTTGCCATCTATGTAAAGATTATGATCGATAATTTCAATTTTATGATTAAAAATGCCATGAACTGAATCATATCGAAGCAAGTGAGAAATAGTTTCAATTGGAGCCGACCCATTAATGGCGACGATTTCAAAATCATTGTGCATTTTTTCTTCAAAGATAGCTCTAATTATAGCTCTTCCAATCCTTCCAGGGCCATTAACGGCAATTCTAATTTTTTGTGACATATTATTTTTGAAAAACTTTGTTGTTATATTGATCTAAAGCCTTGTTAAAATCATTAAGGTTTAATCTAATTGTAATTTCTTTTTCAGAATCTGCAACATTAAATCTTAAAAATAAATTATCACCTTTTTTCATTTGATTAAATAAAGTATTTTTTTGCGATTGTTCAATTGGAAGCATGCCAAAATCTTGTTTTGAAATATTTCCAGATAATATTAAATCATTTTGGTCAACGCGAATTTTGGCGAAAGAGCCATTTTTTATTTTTGGAATAATAATGAAAAATTCATTGGCGAATTTAGGAGTTGGTTGCAAAGATATTACCGAAGAATTATCATAAAATTTGGAAGCAATTTTGCAATGCGACAAACTCATCATATCATCAATTTCGCAATATAATTTCCAATCACCAAAATTAGTTTCTTCGTTTCGATTTTCAATAATTTCAGCTCTTGAATTTAAAGAAAATAACATAGAAAATGTTAGAATTTTAACAAAATTTATATTTAAAAATGATTTTAATTTCATATTTTTTACTGGTTTTAGTTTGTGTTTGCGCTATCGCTGGGCTATTTATTTTCAAGGATTATCAAAAAAAAATCGCCTCACTTTCTGTATCATATAGCTCAATCATAATTTTACTATCATTAATTGCATATCAAAATAATTTACTTGATAAAATCTTAAGTTTTTTTATCAGCTTATTGTTAATTTTTTCCATAAATTTAATGATTGCAATTGGAATTATAAAAAATATTGGGGAGGCGGATTTAAATAAAAAATAAAATTATGTTGATAAATTATATAATATGTTTATAACTACTAATTAATAGTGAAACATTTTTATTTACTTAATTTTTATTTTTATAAATAATTTTTTTAGAGGGGTTGAAGATTTTTTTACCGCCCTTAGTTAATGATGTATGCCCAGTAAAAAAGAACACAAAAATCGTCCACCTGCCACTAGCGCCACATATACATCGGCAACTCAATCAAATTATTCGCAAAAAGATCAAGATATGATGATTTTAATTTTAAAAAATTACAATGATGCTTTAAGAAAACCCAGTTCAATCGCACCTGATGCTAATTTGTTTAATTCTAATACAATCAATGATCAAATTATGAGCTGGAATAATAATAAAAATTTTATTTATAGGGATGATACACGTTTTCACAAAATATTTAGAGAAAAATTACAAGAACATTTGCAAGAAATTCAAAAAACTACACCACAAGATTATAAAGATGCAAAATTTAATGTTTTATTAGATGCAATTCAATCTACCGAAAATAGACAAGATTCGGATTCTTCATATACTGAAATAAAAAAAGTATTAGCTAGTTTAATTACCGAGGCAAAATATGGCAATAATATTACCACTATAACTTACCGCTGATCTTTTTTTAACATTTCACCGATTTTTTTGCTTTTGAGAATCTCGCGGGCTTTGGCATATTTTTCGTCATGAAAGAAAATTAGGCAACCATTGCAACCTTTACCACAACAGCCTTCGGTGCCAATTCTTGGAGTTCTTGGAGAAATTTTTTCATCACCAATTTCTTTGGCTTGAAAATATTTTTGGCGTTTAATTTGATATTTTTCTTGCCTAATATCGCCAGCTTCAAGCTGATGCGATAATTGTCTGGATTCTACTTTTAATTTTTCTTCTTCAATATTATTTTTTTCTTTACGAATTAAAGTTAAAGGAGGCAATAATTTTTTGATTTCCGCAATATCGAATAAATGAAAAGCACTGGCATTGATAATGAATTTTGGCTTCTGACCGCCATGTAATTTATCGCAAATCAGAATTTCTTCTTGATTATTTTTGTTGTTTTTAAGCATTTTAAATTCGTAAATCCTCAATAAAATCGCTTCCCTTTGCCATGGCGACAAAAATTCTAAAACATCACCAGCTTCAAGCAAATTTTTTGCTTCAATTATTATATCATCTCCTCGCCACTCTAATATTTTTCCCGCAAATTCATAAAAACTTGTCGAGCCTGTGCTTTCATAGTCATGTGCTAGATTGGTAAGTCTTCCATCATGAAATGCTAAACTATAGCCTCGATTAGCTACGGCATTGATTTCATCCATATAGTCATCGGCATTCCAATTTTGGGGGTCATTACAATAATCATCAATCGCACTGCGATAAACCCTAGCAACGCTACCAACATAAAATTCAGTTTTATTGCGACCTTCAACCTTAAAAGAATCTAAGCCTAAATCAATATATTCATTTAACTTTGGAAGCAAACACAAATCTTTTGAATTTAAAATATATGAACCATTAACATCCTCTTCAAAAGGCATCAAACTTCCAGGACGAATTTCTTCTTCTAGAAAAAAATCGAATAAATCTTTGTTATTTTCATTAATCTCAATTTCATGTTCGGTATTATCTTTAAGCTTAATTTTTAATTTATATCCCCAGCGACAAGAATGAGCGCAAGAACCCTGATTTGCTCCTCTTTCAGCCATAAAATTTGATAATAAACAGCGACCCGAATAAGTCATACACATTGAGCCATGAATAAAAGTTTCAAGCTTAATATCTGGGCATTTTTGGCGAATTTCTTTGAGCTCCTCAAAACTAACCTCGCGAGCCATCACCACTAACTTGGCACCCTGCTCTTTCCAAAAATCAACCGTTAAAAACGAACAAACATTAGCTTGAGTTGAAATATGAAGCTCTAATTCAGGTGCCATTTTTTTTACAAACTGAAATACTCCAGGATCTGAGACAATCAAGCCATCTGGCTTTACCTCTTGAACGGTTTTAATAAATTGCGGAAGTTTTTCGATATCTTTATTGTGGGAAAATAAATTTAAAGTTAAATAGACTTTCTTGCCAAATTCATGAGCATATTTGACTCCCTCCACCACATCTTCAAGACTAAAACTTGATTTAACTCGAAGCGACATATCAGGCGTACCGATATAAACCGCATCAGCTCCATATAAAATAGCAGTTTTAAGGCGATCAAGATTGCCAGCTGGCATTAATAACTCAGGCTTTTTCATAGTTCAATTGTAGAAAAATTAGTTTTAAGTTAAGTAATTATATAATTTTTAATTAAAATTCCAACTTAAATTAATTTTCAAAATAATCATTAATTCATTGGAGCTCTAAAACCAAGTGAAGCCGATGCATGAATTGCATTTAATCCAATTGGCATGGTAGCAGGTTCTCTGGTTGAAGTAGATGGAGGTTGACCTAATAAAAAATTTATATCGAAATGTTTTAATTTAACAATAAAATTTAAGAATTCACTCATTTTTATTTCAGGAAACCACGACTTGAGTCTAATATCGTTTTTTGACATAAAACTAAATTTTTCGGCAACTTTATCAGGTAAATATTTTAAAATTTGATTAAAAAAATCCTCGTCAAGGAAATTTTGTTTAGCATCATTAAAAACCTCTTCGGCACTAATTCTATTGCCAATTTTTCTTTGACCATTTTCATCGGTATTAAATATATAAAAAATTAATTGATGATCATTTGCAAAACTTTTAAAATTTTCTAAATCATTTATTTCTGATCTTTTAACTTTAGTTCTTTCGTGTGTAAATTTATCTTTTTCTTCTTGACTTAATTGCCTAAATTCATCAATTGATGCAGAAATAAATTTAAATTTTACCTCGGTAGATGTTTTATCAATTTCACAACGAAAGAGAATATTTTCTTGAGGTTGACCTTCCCTAGAATCTTGTCCATCAAGGTTTTGTTGAATCACAGATTTATTGTAGTCAGCTAAAAAACTAGATACAAAATTAAATCGACTATGAGTAGCAAAAAAGCCATTTCTATCATTAAAAGTTTAGGTAAATTTATCACCAAAAAATTTTTTAAAATTTTTATGTTTGGTATCGTCTGGTTTTTTTAGACATTCATAAATAGTTCCAGCCAAAGATAACGCCGAAGATGTTCCTAAAACACCATTGGCTATTTCTAAGCCCCTTGTCTCGCCATCTTTAGATGCAAAACCAATATTTACTAATGTTAGCATAAATAAGGATACCGTTGATAGAATCAAATTTTTACTTTGATTTAATTTGTTTTGTCGAAAATCGTTACGATAATCCATATCCATATTAATACAATTCAATTCCAAATTGTTAATTAACAATAAGGAAAAATTGGGGTTATCCCTAATAATATCTTTAAAATGCTTATCAAATTCCTCAATTTGCGGGTGAGTGTCTGGAGAATTTTCCTCAATTTCGGCGCCAAATATAGCTATCTTCTTATAAACCTCTTGAAGTTTTTCTTTACAATCTGGATTATGATATGGATTTTTGGTTAACAATAATAATACATCTTCTCTGGTTATGACAGGACTATCAACTACAACATCAATTGGTTCAGATGCTAATGAAGCATTTTCAGAATATGTTAAAACATTTTGAGTAGGAGGCAAACCATAACCTGAATCGGAACCTGAATCGGAACCCGAATCATATCCTGAGATATCATTATATTGACCAGGTTGAAAAGTATCAGTATTTGGCTCGCTAAAGCGTATCGAATGATCTGATAAAGGCAATTCTGGATTCATATTTTTTTAAATTTGGATTAATAAATAATAAATTAAATTTTTAATTACTTTCTAACAGCATTATTTTGATGATTATGAATTAACATAAAATTTTTGGCATTACCTTTATTATCTTGATATTTCAATGTTTTCTTGGCCTCCAAAAGTCAAACTTGCAAACGGTCGAGATGATATTAATCGACAAGCTTTTTTAATTTCACCATCAAGCTGTTCAAATTTTTTTTGCCTCCAACAAGAACATCTAAACCATCTCTAACCCTACTTTCTTGCGAGGTTTGAGCTTCCAAATCAATTGGCTTTGGCTCAACAAAATCAAATTTGCCTTAATTTTTGGATCTAAATATCTAAGGAGAAGATTAAAGGCATTTTTAAAATCTCGAGGATTTATTGAATCTATATCAATCATTTTATCTTTTAAAAATTCTTCAGGGGTTTTGTTGATTTCGATGACATCGCCGACAACTTTAGATATTGTCTCAATGAACCTTAAGTTTGTTTTATTTAATTCACCAATAAATTCTTTTAATCCATTTTGGCTAATCTCAATTTTGATTTTATCTTGGGCATTTCCAGTAAATAATAATTTTTCATCTTGATCTAAATCAATATAATCAAGGAGTGATATCATTCTAAATTTACAAGGGATTCCACCAAATTTTTCTTTATAATCATCTTTTATTTCTGGAATTGCTAAAATTTTCTTAGATAATTTTTGTACATCATTGCTTGATAAATCATCTAATCTTATATTTCTTAAGGTTTCAATAATTTTATTGTTATATTTTTCAAAGCTTTATTTGTAATGAACAAACGACAATTTATCAAAATAAAATTCTTCAGGGCTAGATCCTTGAGCCTTAAAATCTGGATTAGCAATATTTCCCAAAAATTTTTTTATATGTTTGTTGCTTGAAAATAATTCTTTTGATGGCAGACCATATAAAGCGCTACCAGCAGAAAATATAAAACTTGCACCAAAAACAGAATTGAATCCAATTGCAGGCAATGTGTTTTTTGATTATGCCGGATTAACTGAGAGGTTAAAAGTAACCAAAGCAATTGAAGAAATTGCAAGACAAGTTGTGCAAGACAATCTAGTGCTTAAATCCAATGACCTTTCATATTCTAAATTAATTTTATCCAAATTATTAGCAAAATTTAAAAGCAAAAGAGGTTTAATTTCTGGATTTTCATCTAAAAGATTACTCAAATCAGTGAAAAATTTTGATTGACTTTCCAATTATTCAGGATTGTTGAGGTCAATTTTTGATCCACATTCAACCAATTTTTGTTTAATTTGATCTAAATTTTCAGCTCTTAAGTTGGGATATCCCATCAATAATTCTAAAACCTCTTTAGTAGATAATTGGTCTCGACTTGTTTCAAAATCATTGCTTGGTAAAAAAAATATGTAGGTTGCAATTGGCTAAAGATTATCACACCGTGATCTTCTCCATTTGAAGTTTGCGATCGTCTCTCGCCTTGATCTTCTCCACATAAAGCACATGGCTATTGAGACATTCAATTGCGGGTGTTTTATTAATTCGATTGTCACCCTCTGCTGGATTTGAAGTAAGCATAAAAAAATAATAATTTATAGATATTTATTATTTTTAGTAGATTTGTTTAACAATCAATAGATTATTTATATAATATTTATTTCTAAGGAGTTTTTTCATCAATTAAATCGCTGACTATCAAATTTCGGATATTTTGAGCAATTACTTTGGTTAGATTTTCTTTTACAAATTCTTCGGCGCTATAAGTTCCATAGCGATTTAAATCAACATCATAACTATCATAGGCTTCAGTTTTTCCAGATGAAATAATATTAGAATCACTGAGTTTTTTAAGTTGATAATTTGCAAAAATAGTAATTTTATTTCTTCCAGCGGAACCAGTTATATTGGTAAAAGTTGGGGAAGTTCTTGTGGAAAAAGTGACTTCCAAAAAATATTTTGGTTCAACCTTAATATTATCAGGATTTAAAACATCTAATAAGTTGGATTTTAATTTTTGATGAAGATGCTCACGATTTTTTTTGATTTTAATCGACGCTAATTTATTAGCTATGGAAGCTTCGTCAAACTGATCTTTATAAATTACCTGAAATCCGCAGGAGGTTAAATTAAAAAAAACCAAAAAAATAACAAATTTTTTAATAAAAATATTTATCATTTTGATTTTTTAATATTAGAATTTTTAAAGATTAATGCATTTTTTACAAATTCTACAAACAATGGATGTGCCTTAAATGGCTTAGATTTTAGCTCAGGATGAAATTGAACAGCAATAAAAAACGGATGATCTTTTAGTTCAATTATTTCTGGAAGCTTTTTATCTGGCGACATTCCTGAAAATATCAAACCTGATTTTTCAAGGGTTTTTTGGTAAGAAATATTAACTTCAAAGCGATGGCGATGACGCTCCGAGATATCAGTTTCACTATAAATTTTATGCGCCAAGGAATTTGGCTTTATTTGACAAGGATAAGCTCCAAGTCTCATTGTTCCACCTAAATTTTTTCCAGCTTTTTTGGTGCCATTTTTATCTTGCCACTCATGCATCATAGCTACAACAAAATCACCAGTTTTGGCGATTTCGCTGGAAGTGGCATTTTTAATTTTGACAACATTTCTAGCAAATTCAATCACCGCCATTTGCATTCCAAAACAAATCCCTAAAAAAGGTATTTTATTTTCCCGAGCAAATTTTATCATGGCAATTTTGCCTGCAGTTCCATCTTCACCAAATCCGCCTGGAACCAAGATGGCATGAATATTTTTTGGTAATGTCTTGACATTTTCACGAGCATTTACCCAGATGATATTAGCTTTAAGTTTCAAAGAAAACGCCCCATGATTTATGGCTTCAACCAAAGATTTATATGAATCTTGATAATCATTGTATTTTCCAATTATGGCAATATTGATTTCATCTTTTGGATTTTCAATGGCATCCTTGATTTTTGTCCATTTACTAAGATTTGGAGCAGTTTTATATTCTAAGTTGAAATATTTTAAAATTTCACGATCAAGCCCTAATTTATGATAAATCATCGGCACTTCATAAATTGAAGAAGCGTTAGGAGCAGGAATAACTGCAGATGGGTTAATTGAGCACATTTGTGCAATTTTTTCTAAAATATTTTTGCCAATTGATTCAATTGGTCGCTCTACTCTACATAAAATAATATTGGGCTGAATTCCAATCGAACGAAGCTCTTTTACCGAATGTTGAGTTGGCTTGGTTTTAAGCTCATTTGCACTTTCAATGTAAGGCAATAAAGTAAGGTGCAAAAAGGCACATTGATTTGGCAGTTCATAGCCAAGTTGACGAATCGACTCAAAAAAAGGTAAGGCTTCAATATCGCCAACCGTTCCACCAATTTCGCATAAAACAAAATCGACATTTTGTGAATCATTAACAATAAATTTTTTAATCAAATCAGTTACATGAGGAATAACTTGAACGGTTCCGCCAAGATAATCTCCTTTTCTTTCTTTAGATAAAAGCTCTAAATAGATTTGTCCTGCGGTGACATTATCATTTTTTTTGCAATCAACTCCGGTAAATCTTTCATAATGACCCAAATCAAGATCGGTTTCTGCACCATCTTCGGTAACAAAAACTTCGCCATGTTGAGTTGGACTCATAGTTCCAGGGTCAATATTTAGATATGGGTCAAGCTTTCGAAGTTTAACACTATATCCTCTTGCTTGTAACAAACTAGCCAAAGAAGCTGATGCCAAGCCCTTGCCAAGCGAAGAAACCACGCCTCCAGTTATAAAAATAAATCTGGTTTTTTTAATATTTTTAGACATTTATTTAATTATTTTCCTGTCATTATTCTATCGACCAATTGCTTAATAGTTGGAATAAATCCATTGCTATAAAATTGATCAGTAGCAAATCGATAAGCGCTATGCCCTGCAAACATCAACTGATTTTCAATATCGATGCCATAACGAACATCTTGAAGAGTTTTTTGAATGCAAAAACTTCTTGGGTCAGCTTTTTTACCATTGCTGTAATGCATTTCCTCTTTGTCAGACCAGTTACTGAATCTGCATTGACTTAAACAACCCATGCAATTTATTTGATCGGTCAAAATTTGTTGAGCCTTTGATTTATCTACAAACATTATGGTTTCATCTGGAGTTTTCATCGGTTCATTAAATCCGCTGGCAACCCATTCATCAATTTTATTTTTATCATTCGACTTGACATAAACCACTCTACCTCTTTGTCCAAAAGGAACCGAGTCGGTGAAGACTTCGTCGGCTTTTGAACGATATTCAACCTGACGAATTTCTCGAGCTTTTAACTCACGGATAAAATCATTTTCAATCGCAGAAGAATAAAAACCTGTTGGGCTAAAGCGATTTAAGTAAACATCGCCTTTTTTTAAGGACAATAATTTTTCTTTCCATGATTGTGAAATTGGATATTCTTGAGTTAAGATTGGACGAGTTCCAAATTGAAAAACAATTGGTCCAATTTCAGGGTTATCCAGCCAATGCTCAAATTCCTCAAGATGCCAAACTCCTCCAGCCATAATAATTGGAACATCATTTAAACCAACCGAATTCATAAAAGAACGAATTTCAGCAACTCTTGGATATGGATCTTCATAGCTATCTGGGCTTTCAGCATTAGACAAGCCATTATGTCCACCCGCTCTCCACGGACATTCATAAACCACTCCACCAAGTAAATCTTTTGCCTTGTGATAACTTCTTTTCCATAAAGCACGAAAGGCTCTCATCGAGGAAACGATTGGATAATAATAGACTCGATATTTTTCAGCAATTTCTGATAAGCGATAAGGCATCCCAGCTCCGCAAGTAATGCCGTGGATCAAATCCTTGGCGCCATCAAGAATTCCGTGCAAGACTCTTTCAGCCCCACCCATTTCCCACAAAATGTTCATATGTATTCTTCCAGAATTTCCAGCAATATCGCTGGCAATTCTTGCCTGAGAAATGCCTCCTTGAATTGAGTAGGCGACTAATTCTTCATGGCGTTCACGACGAGTGTGAGTTTTGTAGACTAAAGGTATAAATTTTTGATTTTCATCAATATAATCAGCATTTACGCCTGAAAAAGTGCCAACAGCTCCAGCTTTGGCAAAATTTCCAGCGGTAATACCATTGGTGATGCCAACACCTTTTCCACCTTCTATTATTGGCAAAACTTCAAGATTAGAAATTTTAAACGGTTTAATTTTTTTTATCAAAATAACTCCTTAATTATTTGGTTTTTTTATTTTTTAATTGCAATAAATTGTCTTTTAAATTACGATTTCTAGAGTTGATTTTACAATCTCTTTACATAATATACTAATAAAAATAAATACTAGGCTATAAAAATATTTTCTTAATTTTAATAAACAAATAAATTTTATCCATCAATAATTTTAACAATAAAAAAATTAAATATAAACCATAAATTTTTAAGATAAATTAGCAATTAGACAATGTCACAAAATTATCCCCAATACACAGTCGCAGAATTTTCTAGAGCAATCAAACAAACCATTGAAGATGCTTTTGGTTATGTCAAAATTACTGGCGAAATAACAGGCTTAAAAAAGCATTCAAGTGGTCATTTATATTTCAATTTAAAAGACCAAAATGCAGTAATTAATGCAGTTTGCTTTCGTAATTACACCAAAAATATTGATTTTGAGATTGGCGATGGTTTAAAAATTTCTGCATTCGGAAAAATTTCAACATTTGAAGGACGATCAAATTATCAAATTAATATCGAAAAAATGGAAATTGCTGGAATTGGCGCCATTTTAGAAATGCTTGAAAAACGCAAGAAAAAATTAACGCAGGAAGGTTTATTTGATCAAATTCATAAAAAACCAATTCCGTTTTTTCCAAAAATTATTGGAGTAATTACCTCACCAACTGGAGCGGTGATTCAAGACATAATTCATCGCATTACCGATCGCTCTCCCCTTCATCTTCTTTTATATCCATCGGCAGTTCAGGGCGAAAAAGCACCAAATGAAGTAATTGCTGGCATAAAATATTTCAACTCCTTAAAAAATCAAAAACCCGAAGTTATAATTATAGCTCGAGGTGGCGGTTCATTTGAAGATTTAATGCCATTTAACGATGAAAATCTTGTTCGAGAAGTTTTTAAATCAACGATACCAATCATTTCAGCAATCGGTCATGAGACGGATTTTACCCTCCTTGATTTTGTTGCTGATTTAAGGGCGCCAACCCCAACCGCTTCCGCAGAATTTGTTACTCCAGTTTTAAATGACTTAAAATTGAAAATAAAAAATTTAGCAAATAATTTAAAAAATCTTCAACAAAACTCTATTACCAACAAGAAGAATTCGCTCGATAATTTGGCAAAAAATATTGTAAATTTTGATAAAATCATCGAAAATAAAACCAACCAAAAAAATATTTTTTTTGATAAAATCTACTTTCATGTATCTAAATCGGTAAATTCTTATTTGAGCAATTTACAAATTTTAGAAAATAAAATTATTAGTCCACAAAAATATCTTACAAACCTTGATTTACTTGTAACAAACCATCATAATAAAATTTTAAGCTCATCACAAAATATTTTTAATGAAAAAAATTTAAAATTAAAAAAAATCAATTTAAATGACCAAATCATAGTTAATAAAATTGCCATCATATCTCAAAAAATAAAATTTGATTTTGATAATTTAAAAAATAAAATTCATTTAAAATTAAATAACTTTAATTTAATGATTCAAGGAAACTTCAATGCCATCAAATCTTGCGATTATCAAGAAATGTTAAAAAGAGGTTTTAGCGTTATTAAAAGCGATGAAAATAAATTAATTTCGTCAATTAATAACCTGCAAAATCAAAAAATTATTTCAATTGAAATGGCCGACGGAACAACTAAAACCAATATAAGCTTCATGCAAAAAAATCATAAAAATCAAAGTCCAAATCTAAATTTACCAGATTTATTTAATAATTAATTTGCTAAAAAACTCATGTTAAAAACTCCAAAATTTTGGCTTTCTAAAAATTTTATATCAAACTTACTACTCCCACTTAGCTTTATTTATCAAATCATTTTTTTTGGCAAAAAAAAATTCGCCAAAAAACGCACGGTCAAGATTCCTGTTATATGTATCGGCAATATTGTAGCTGGAGGCGCTGGAAAAACTCCCGTTGCCATAGAAATTGGTAAAATTTTGAACGATGAAAATATTAAATTTTGCTATTTGGTTCGAGGTTATAAACGAAAAAAAACTAATGAAATATTATATTTAACCAATCCAGATCAGATGCCGGCCAATGAAACTGGCGACGAAACCCTGCTTCTAGCTGAAATTTCTCCTGTGGTAGTTTCAAAGAACCGTTTTTTAGGCTATCAAAAAATATTCTCACAAAATAAATATAAGCTTATTGTTATGGATGATGGCTTACAAAATTTTCAAATTGATTATGATTTAAAAATCTTGGTAGTCGACAGTAAAATTGGTTTTGGTAATAACCGCATAATGCCTTCTGGTCCTTTGCGCCAAAGTCTTAGAAATATCGCTAAGGAAATTGATTTTTTTGTAATTATTGGTGAGAAAAATGTTTTAATTGAGCAAGAAATTAGAAAATTAAACAGTAATGCCAAAATTTTACCCGCAACTATTAAAGCAAACAACCTTAATCAATTTCAAAATCAAAAAATTTACGCTTTTTGTGGCATTGCCTACCCTGATAAATTTTTTCACTTTCTTGCATCATCAGGAATTATTATTGAAAAATCACAAGCTTTTAAGGATCATCATTTTTATAGTGAAAATGAATTAAATAATCTTAGCAAAGAGGCAAAAGAAAATGGTTATACTCTATTGACTACCAAAAAGGATTGGGTTAAATTTCCTAAAAAATTTCAAACCGAAATCAACTTTTTAGATATAAATCTAGAAATCGAAAACAAACATTTAATTAAAAATTTTATCAACAATATTCTTCATGAAATTTAAAAATATTCGTTATCTTCTGGAAACTCCCTTTATATGGTTTGGACTCTTATTTTTTCGATTATTTTCACCAAATAAAGCATCAATGATTGGAGCAAAAATTGCCCTAAAAATTCATTATTTTTTGAAAAATAAATTATCAGTAAATAAACTAGCCTACGACAATCTAAGCCAAGCCATGCCCGAATTAAATCCTCAACAAAAACAGCAAATTATTGCCGATATGTGGGATAATTTTGGTCGTATAATTGCTGAATTTATTCATATTTGCAAGATGGATAAAAATCAATTAGCAAATTTTGTTTCGATTGATGAACAAACTTCGCAAAATATGGAAAATTTAAGGACAAGTCAAAAAGGCGGTATAATTTTTTCCGCACATTATGGCAATTGGGAAATTGGTCCAAAAATTTTACTGGAAAACGGACTCAAAGTTAAAACAATTTATCGCCCTTTAAATAACCCATATGCAGAAAATTTAACTTCTAAAATTCGCAATGTTTCAATGATTGCCAAAGGAAGTGCAGGAAATCGAGAAATTATAAATGCCATCAAAAATAATGAATTTGTAATAATCATGGCGGATCAAAAAATAACTGATGGCGAACCTATTAAATTTTTTAATCGCGATGCTATAACTTCAACCTCAATTGCAAAAATTGCAATGAAATATAATGTTCCAATTATTCCTGGATATATATCCAGAATTGAAAAAAATTTCAAATTTAAATTGACGATTGAAAAACCATTAACTATAAATTCAACTTCAAATTTTGGTGAAGATATTAAAAATATCACTCTTCAAATTAATCAAAAAATTGAAGAATGGATTAGAAAATCGCCTCATCAATGGTTTTGGGTTCATAATCGTTGGAAAAAATAAATATAATTTAATATGTTAAATAAATTTACAAAACTAATTGTTCTTTTTACATTATCATCATGCTCTTTTTTTAATAAAAAGGTTGTAGAATTAGCAATAGATAGCAATCCTCGCGGAGCAAATATTTATATTAACGACCAATTATATGGCAAAACCCCAGCTGTAATTAATGTCGAACCTAGGGATTTATTTGTAATTCTTGACAAGCCTAATTATGGTATGACATCATTTAAAGCCCCGATTTTTATGGGTTCAATTCGAACCAAAGCTAACGGCAAAATTAATGCTGATGGCGTTAGATGTTTACTTGATATGAGTTCAGTTATTTTCTTTTTTCAGGCCTATACTGGAAATTGTGCAGACTTTAAAGAAAAACAACATTTTGTAAATATTCCAAGAAACTCTAACCAACTAATAGATCATAGCTATACCAACAATTATAGAAATAATAATCAAGGATTTGAGCCGTTTTATGGCGAGCAAAACACTCCTCAGAATTTTATAAATTACTACTACAATGAAGATTCGATGAAGCGCCAAAACATCTCTTATCAAAATACTTATCATAACCTGCAAAATTAAGGTTAAACATTTATACTTAAAAAATAATGTTGCTAGTTTAGTTTACATTCATTATAATTCCCGAAATTTAACATAATTACAAAAATTGGTTAAAAAATTTTATATAATTCAATTAATTTAAAATGAAAAATTTCAAAAAAATTTTATTATTAAGTAATTTTTTATTGATAATAGGTTTAGATAATTCATTTGCTGAATTTAAATTTTCAGAAGATTTTGAAACCGCATCAGATTTTAATAAAACAGCCCCAATAAGAAAGAAAAAAATTAATGTTATTAACGACAATAACGACAATTATGAAGATTTTCAATATAAAAAAGCTGAAGAAGAAAATAAAATTTTATCCGATAATGAATATAATAATATTAGACCATTTGACGAATATTTCCAAAATAATAAAATCAAAAACCATTCCATACAAACAATAGAGGAGAATAATCAAACAAAAAATCCAAGCAAAAAAATTATAAAAACCAAAAAAAATGTTAAATATTTAAAAAGCAAAAACTTATTAACAATTGGTAGTTATTTTGGAATTGATTATTTAAATGCCAATTTAAGATTTAGAGAGATGTCTATTGATAACGAGGTTTATCCCTATAATTCTCCAGATTTAAAAAATGGCTTTGGTTTAAAATATTTTTATGCCGTAAATTTTAATAATCTCTTTTTAGCTCCCGAGATTTTTTACGAAAAAATTGGAGTTAAAAACAAATTTAGCTATAACAGATTCCGTGCAGCAAATGGCTCTGGCACTTTAACCGATAATAGAACTCTTTGGGGTTATAAATTTATGGAAATTCATCAAAGATTTGGTGGGAAAATTAATCTTGGCTATGATTTTAACTCAAATTTTGCACCCTATATTTTTGGTGGATTATCCTATATTGATTTTAGTAATTTAGCATCTCCATATACTATTGATCAAAGAAATCAAGCATTACAAGTTTATGGTTACGATGTTTTTCAAATAAAAAAAGGGCGAAAATTAGTGCCATTTTTTGGCTATGGCTTAAAAATAAAATTATCAAATAGATTTTATTTAAATGCTGAATATCACATTTTAGATTTTATGGTTAAAACTAAGTCTACTAGATATACCCCACTTGATAATGCTGAATCTTCTAAAAATGCAGACTTTATAAATCTTGATAACTCCTTAAGAATATTTAAAGCAGGATTGCTTTATAATTTTTAAAAAAAACAATTTTAAAAAAATTAACAAATATGAAAACATTATTATTGAAAGTTAATTTATACTTATTAAAAATACTTTATAACCTTATTTATGTTATTTTAACATTATTTTTTTGTAATATCGTTAATGCCAAAACTGTAGGCAACTATATTGGCATTGATTTAA
>JALREU010000239.1 GCA_023256705.1 Rickettsiales bacterium | reverse complement strand
TTAAATTTGCGTCGCGAAATTAGCGCCGTTATACGCAGTGTCAAGCCAGATCGAGTGTTGACTCAATCTGCCGAGCGAAACTATTCGCGAATTTATGCCAGCCATCCTGATCATTTGGCAACTGGCGAAGCAACTATGTGTGCGATTTATCCTGACGCACGAAACGAGTTTGCGTTTCCCGAGTTGCTAAGTGAGCGTGGGCTCGAACCACACACGGTGCCAGAAACTTGGATCATGGCAGGCCCGAATCCAAAACACTTTGTCGATACGACAGACGTCTTAGATAAAAAGATTGAAGCGCTGCTGTGTCACCAGAGTCAGCACACTGACCCTGCGGGTTTGCCGGCGCGCATGCGTGGTTGGGGAGAAATGATCGCCAAGGCAGGTGGCTTGCCAGAGGGCCGAACCGCCGAGGCGTTTTTGGTCGTCGACACAAAGTAAAGAAAACCCAATACACTAAGAGTTTCATTCGCTGAAGGCTTCGCAAGAATTTTTCAGAGTTTGGGCGTTTAGCTCAGTTGGCTAGAGCATCTCCCTTACAAGGAGAGGGTCGGGGGTTCAAGTCCCTCAACGCCCACCAAACATCTCACTCCGAGGCTTCGAAGAAGTTCGGTTTTGTTTCGGTTTCCGTTACGTCGCAGCCCGCTATCTAAACTGACATAGACAAAGTTCGGGGGACAAAGTGGCGCAAAATTCGACGGGGCAATTGGCGGGGCAGCGGGCGTTTATTACTGGCGGCGCCAGTGGCGTTGGCGCAGAGATGGCACGTCGATTTACGCGCGAAGGCGCAACTGTTGTAGTCGCCGATGTCAACGACACGCTCGGTAAACAAGTCGCGGTTGAAGTTGGCGGCGAATACGTTCATCTCGACGTAACCGATTCGCAAGCCTGGCAAAAATTGATGCCCACATTCGAGCCGTTTGACATTGTTTGCCTAAATGCCG
>JALREU010000238.1 GCA_023256705.1 Rickettsiales bacterium | reverse complement strand
GACTGCCTTTGTGGTTCTCGAAACTTAAAATATCCTATGGAAGACATTGATTTTAATCGACGCTTTGGCGGAGTCGAACGTCTTTATGGAAAAAAAGCGTTAGATCGTTTTAAGAATTCACATGTTTGTGTAATTGGTATTGGCGGTGTAGGCTCTTGGGCCGCTGAAGCATTAGCTCGAAACGCAGTAGGACAAATTACCCTCATTGATCTAGACCATATTGCTGAGTCGAATATCAATCGCCAAATTCATGCGCTTAGCAGCACGCTTGGAAAATCTAAAGTGTTAGCGATGAAAGAAAGAATTTTAGAAATTAATCCTATGTGTCAAGTTGATATCATTGATGACTTTATTTCGAATGACAATATTGAGATATTTATTAAGTCGCACTTCAATGTGGTCATCGATGCCATTGATCAGGCAACAATTAAAACAACTCTAGCATTACATACTTTAAGAGAAAAAATCTCACTCGTGATGACGGGTGGAGCCGGCGGTCGCATTGACCCATCATGCATCAAAATTGCTGATTTAAGTTTAACGCATGGCGATAGGCTGATCGCCAAGATTAGACATGACGTTAAAAAAACTTTGCAATTAAAAGAATCGCAAAAGGTTGGGATTGATGTCGTCTTTTCAGATGAGGTCATGATGAGACCAGATGAGGCTTGTGAAAATGATCAAGCGCTTACTGGCCTTCATTGTGGTGGATATGGTTCTAGTGTGATGGTGACAGCCACCTTTGGTTTTATGACAGCATCAAGAGCTTTAAAAAAATTGCTATAAAATTTTTTAATAACTCTTGAAATTTACATGTTTATCCCCATTTTAATGACCATCCCATATTAATTTTTTAAAGGTAATTCATCATGGCAACAAAAGAAAATGCATCTGAAAAATTAGTCTTCCAAGCAGAAGTTAAACAACTGCTCCATCTCATGATTCAC
>JALREU010000237.1 GCA_023256705.1 Rickettsiales bacterium | reverse complement strand
TTAATAAGCCTCTTGTTTGTTTAACAGCTTATACAACACCTATGGCACAAATTTTAGACAGATATTGTGATGTAATATTAGTTGGGGACTCATTAGGAATGGTATTGCACGGAATGAAATCTACTAGAGATGTTACTTTAGAGATGATGATTATGCATGGAAAGGCAGTAAGGAGAGGGATCGAAAATAGTTTATTAGTTGTTGATATGCCAATTGGAACGTATGAAAAAAATCCTAAAATAGCTTTAAGAAATGCTAGAAAAATTATGAAGGAGACACGATGTGATGCTGTAAAAGTTGAAGGGGGGATTAAAGTTTATGAAACAATAAAATGTTTAGTAAATAATAATATTCCTGTAATGGGGCATGTAGGATTATTGCCACAAAGTGTTAAAAAAAAATCAGATTATAGAGTTAAAGGAAAAGATCATTTAAGTTTTAATCAAATTATTAAAGATTCTATTTCTGCCGAAAAAGCAGGCGCATTTTCATTAGTTGTAGAGTGCGTTATTAAGGATTTAGCAGATAAAATAAATCAAAGTGTGAATATTCCAACAATAGGAATTGGAGCATCAAATAAATGTGACGGACAAATTTTAGTAACAGAAGATTTATTAGGGTATTCAGAAAAACCCCCTAAATTTGTTAAAATGTATGATAATTTTAAAGAGAGAACTGAGATTTGCATTAAAAAATTTGTAAAAGACTTAAAGAATAATAATTTTCCTAACTTTAAAAATATGTACCAGATTTAATGAGTCAAATTTTTAATGAAATTGAAGAAGATTTAAAACAAGATAAGTTTATAAATTTTCTTAAGAAATATAAATTTATATTAATTATTATATTTTCTTTAATTCTAATATTAATTTTTTTTGTAGTAAGCAAAAATATCATTTTTGAAAATAGAGCAAAAAAATATACGCAAGAGTACGTTATAATCTTAAACCTTATTAATAATAAA
>JALREU010000236.1 GCA_023256705.1 Rickettsiales bacterium | reverse complement strand
AATCGTGCCTCCATTGATTTTCTTAGTCATCATTAAGAAATCACGGCTATCAGCGTATTGATTCAACTTGTGAGTTTGCCAAAACCACCCAGCAGTCATAGCAGCGTATTTAGGTGTCCTTACTAACTCTGGTTGCATAACAAAATCTTCACCCAAGGCTTGACCTGCGTGATAGAAGTTTGCGTGGCCCGTCAACTGAAGAAATCCAGACCCACGAAAACGCCAACCATCCCCACTAGCCTCATCCCTGTTTCCCATACGATTGCCATAAATCCTATTAGCAATACGCTGTGGTTGTCGCTCATAGGCAGCAGCTTCCTCTGGCGTGAAACCCCATGCTCGTTTTGGCGTTTTTGGAAACAACTTCAAAAGCGTAGCAGCACGATACATCAAGTTTTCCTCAAGTATCTTAAAGTTACCGCACTCATGCCCACATTGACCGATCCAACTTGCTTGCTGAACAGGTGTACTAATTCCGAATCTATCAAATGTTTCATTAAACGCATCTGCTAGAGATGGGTCTATGTGCATCTTTTTAAGTTGTTCAGGACTTACCATTTAACAAATCTCTCATTGAGTTATACGAGTCCACACAAGCATTTAACGCTGCTGTGTTCTTATCCCCTTGGGCTACTATTTCTGCGATGGCTTCGATGGTTGCTCTTTCGGCATCAGAAGCTGTGTCAGCCTGTCTGTCAGGTTGACTGGTTGCTTCTGTATTTGCGCTGGCAATGGGGGAACTTGGGGCGGTTTGTATGTTACTTGTGGGGCAGAGGCGCAACTTGCCAGCACGATTGGCAATAGCAAGAGCAGTAGTTTTTTTGTTGATAGCATCGTTAGCCTCCTGTAATTTCGCAGATTGTTGATTTAACTTCTCACTCATGTTTTGCTCTATCTGACGAGCCTCCTCGTTCTTCTTGGCAATGGCTATTTTCATGTCGTTGTCACGCTCTAGCCACCCATAAT
>JALREU010000235.1 GCA_023256705.1 Rickettsiales bacterium | reverse complement strand
GAAAGCAGCAAGCCAGGCCGTGAGAACGATTTGCCACGGTGCACCCAGTTGGAAGAGCCCGATCGCCCAGATGGTTTCCACTATTCGATCAACAACCGAATCAAGGGCTGCGCCCCATCGCGTTACGCGTTGAGTAATGATCGCTAAGGTGCCGTCGAGACCATCCGCCATGAGGGAAAGTACAAGAAAGGCGATCGCCCAATTCGAATCAATGTAATAAAGATAAAAACCTGCGAATACTAAGGAAATGTAAGTCAAGCCATTTGGGGTAATTCTCACTTTGGCAAGAAAACGGCAGACCGCAAAACTGATCGTGAGCCAAACTCTCACAATCCCTTTGATTGCGGCACCTCCATGCAACGCGCTCCAGTTTCTAAAGAACTCTTCTCGAGCGAGTTTGAAATGAGTCATCGCAGCCCGATTCGCTTCACAATTTCTAAGGTCGATAAGGCGGAATTCATTGTGTAAAAATGGATTCCAGGTACTCCATGGCTGAGAAGTTTTGCGCAAAGTTCGGTAGCAATCTCAATACCAATCGCTCGTACTTTATGTGGATCATATTCTGCTGGGGAGATTCGTGCATGAACTTCATTTGGAATTGGAGTTCCGGAAAGTTCTGCCATGCGGGTGAGTTGAGCAACATTTGTGATGGGCAAGACCCCCGGGTAAACATCTAAATTCGAGCCACGATCTCGCAAGCGTTCGACAAGTTCGTTGTATTTATTGATGTCAAAGAAAAACTGCGTAGTCGCAAATGTTGCGCCGCGTCTTTCCTTCTCCAGCAAGACATCGATATCTTTGAGAAAGTCTCCGTCTGATGCGGGATGACCATCAGGGAATGCAGCGACACCAACTTCGAAGCCTTTTTCACGTGCCAACGAGACCAATTCATCTGAGTGATTGAATCCGTTTTCTGTCATCACCCAGGGAGCTCGAGGTCCTCCTTGCGGATCTCCTCGCAAAGCGAGAATTGAAGTAATTCCAGCAGCGGAAT
>JALREU010000234.1 GCA_023256705.1 Rickettsiales bacterium | reverse complement strand
ATCTTTTGGAAGAAACTGGTATATGGTGTGAGAATTATATCATATACAAATCGCTACTTGGCGATAAAAGTGATAATGTAGTTGGCATTCGTGGTCTCGGTGACAAGACTATATTAAAATTCTTTCCAGAATTATCAGAAAAAAGAAAAATAGATTTGGAAATGTTCGTAGAAATTTGTAAATTACATGATAATAAATCCAAAGCAATTCAAGAATTAAAGAACAACCTAAATGTATTGCAAACCAATCATAGAATTATGCAGTTAAGTGATGTTGATATTTCACAGAGCACTAAATCAACAATAAGAAATCTTGTTGATGGTGAAATAGATGCACTTAATAAGGTTGAACTTGATAAACTATTTGTAGAAGATAAGATGCAAAATGTTATGTTGAATTGGGACGTTTGGGTTCAGAAGAATTTTACAACAATAAATTCCATTAGGAACAAATATGCAGGATAATTTATCCCAGTATGGTCATACCTTTCAGACAAAAGTAGTCACTTCATTATTAAACGATAGAGCATTTTTACAACAAGTTTCCGATATTATTGAACCAAATTATTTTGAGTCTCAAGCAAATAGTTGGGTTGTTGAAAAGATAATGTCTTATTATGAGAAGTATAAAACTGCACCAACCGCTGAAGTTTTCAAGTCTGAATTGATTGCCGTTGAAGATAAAGTTTTGAAGAGCACTATTGCAGATGCTCTGAAAGAAAGTGCAAAGTATAAAGATAGTTCGGATGCTGAATATGTTAAACTAACTACACTTGAATTTTGTAAAAATCAAAAGATGAAAGTTGCAATTATTGAGTCGGTTGATTTGCTCAAGAGTGGTAAGTATGACCTTATTAAAAAGAAAGTTGATAATGCACTTAAAGCCGGAACTGACAAAGACATTGGACATGAATATCTTTTAGATATTGCAGCTCGTTATGAAGAAGGTGCAAGAAGTTGTGTATCTACGGGTTGGAATGTTGTTGATGATATTAC
>JALREU010000233.1 GCA_023256705.1 Rickettsiales bacterium | reverse complement strand
TTGCTTATTGCCCATAAAAGCTTGTTTTGGACAATTTGAAAAAATTCAATTGTTTTTTCATCTTTGGCGTCATAATCAATGCTGGTTGCGTAAATATCTTTAATTTTTTGATAGAAGAAGCGTTCAGAAAGCCTAATTTCACGAATTCTTTCTTGCAATTCATCAAAATAATTCATCGACTTGCCAGCTTTAAAGCGATCATCATTTAGTGCAAAACCTTTGACAATATATTCTTTTAAACGATTAGTCGCCCAAATGCGAAATTGTGTGCCTTGCTTTGATTTTACCCGATAGCCAACGGAAATTATAACATCAAGGTTGTAATATTTAACATCATTTTCTTGCGTCTTGCCTTTAATTGCGCCGTGCGAAGTGGTATGTCGGAAATTCCGACAAGCCAAATTTTCTTCAAGTTCACCTTCTTTGAAAATGTTTTGAATATGTTCTGCTATTGTGCTGCGAGCCTTGCCAAACAAAACCGCCATTTGTTCCTGATTAAGCCAGACGGTTTCTTGCTGTAATTCAACATCAAGTTTAATTTTGCCATCCTCGCTTTGATAGAGTAGGATTTGCGGGGAGGGTTGGTTTTGTTGGTTATTTGACATAGTTTAGTTTGTTAGTGTTTTGCGTGTTTTTAATATTAAATATTTGGTGTATTTTAGTTTTTTTATATAGTTTTCCATGTAATTGGAATATGGTTGCTGATTTTGGTTGATTGGAAGTGGCATTTTTTTTCTTTTTATTTTGTTATAATTTATTTTGTGATTAATGCTATATTTTTTACTTAATCACAAAATGCTTTGATTTAAATTTGATATATTTTTAATCAACGCAAATTGCTTATGCTTATCTATCTTAGTCATATAAATCAAGCTTGGTCATGATTTTACTAAGTCTTAAATTTATGCTTGATTGCCAATATTATTTAAGAGCTCGAAAAAGGTTTCTAAGGATAATCAAGTAACTTTTGCTAATGAATATTATAAATATGGGGAAGGAAAAT
>JALREU010000232.1 GCA_023256705.1 Rickettsiales bacterium | reverse complement strand
GATAACATTTTTATCGCTACAGTATTTTTTAAAAAGAAGGCGCCAAGCGTTAAAAAATGCATGTTCTTCACTACGCTCTTCACTTTTTAAAGTATTTTCGCCAATATTAAATTGATCAATGAGACGGTTGGCCTGCATTGCGGTTTCACTTAAGTTTTCAATATTGGATAAATCAAAAAATGATTTTTTATATTGCTTAATACTACTTTCCCATAATAGTTTTTCTTCAATCCCATTAAGAACCCGATATGACATCTTGATATTTGGGTGTTTTTTAAAGAGGTTATTGATGAAGTCATGAAGCGCCCATACCTTTTCTTTTGAATCAAAGTGTTGGCTTAATTTATAAGCTTCTTTTGAATTGCGGCAGAGGTAGATAGGCTTTTGCTCAGAATGCATGCTTCTATTGTAAACTTATCCCCGTTAATTATTATTAAAAAATATGACAGAGCGTAAAAATTACATTACCAAGCAAGGATATCAGCGCCTAAAAGATGAGCTCGATTTTTTAGTTAAAGTTGATCGACCTAAGGTTGTAGCTGATGTTTCATGGGCTGCAAGTAATGGCGATAGGAGTGAGAACGGAGATTATATCTACGGGAAGAAACGCTTACGTCAAATTGATGCAAGAGCTAAATTTTTATTTGGTCGCATTGATGAAGCAGTAGTGATTGATCCTTCAGCACAAGAGCAACAAGATAAGATTTTTTTTGGTGCATGGGTAACTTTATTCAATGAAGCCGATGATTCGAAGCATTATTATCGTATTGTGGGGCAAGATGAAATTGATACAGAAAAAGGCTTTATTAGTTGGGTATCACCGATTGCTAAAGCCCTTTTAGGTAAAAACTTAGAGGATGAAGTTAAGGTTGAAACCCCTGGAGGTTTAGTGAAATTTAGAATTATTGATGTAGCTTATCATGAGTAATAAAAGCCCTATCGTATGCCACTTAACATGTAAGGTGATTGATTTTTTTGGGGATATTGGTGTTGCTTGGCGAATAGCAAAAC
>JALREU010000231.1 GCA_023256705.1 Rickettsiales bacterium | reverse complement strand
CGCGAATTTAACTACCGTTAAATTCTTTTCGTCCGCTCCCTACAAAAAGTCGGGGAGTTTAGAACCGTTAGCGTTTCACTCATTTTTATCTAGTTAAAAAACAATATCAAAATTTATATTTGCTTTAAAATTAGTGCTAAAATAAAATTAACATATTATCCAAGTTATACAAAAACATATTTAATGCCAATTATTCTAACATTTTTTATATTATTTTTTAGTGCGTTAAATCCTGTTTTTGCTAAGGAATATAGCATTGAGGAGTTGCTTAAAATTGCTGAAGAAAATAGCGATAACATAAAATCTGCACAATTTTTAGCTGAAGGGCAAAAGAGTTTGGCAAACCAGCAAAAATATTGGGATAATCCCATTTTAGAATATAAAAATGGATCAACCAACAATTTTCAAATTAGTCAAAATATACCATATTTTAATAAATTAAAAAATCGCTACGATATTGAAAATTGGGAGTCGCAAGCCCTATGGGTTCAAAAAAATAATGTTGCTTTACAAGTTAAGTCCGAGACTTTTCGTTTAATTTATCAATATCAAATTATTAAAAAAAGAATTGAACTAGCTAAAAAAAGGCTTAAACGCCTTGAGCTCGTCAATAAATTTTTGGCTAATTTGGTTTTAACTTCGCCAACTAAAAAGGCTCAATGGTTTATAACTAAAGACAAAATTAAATTGGTGGAAAGAGAGTTGATTTTATTTGAAAATGATTTGGTGCAAACTTGGAATAAGGCTAATATTTTTTTACATTTAGACCAAGCTCCAACCAATATCAATATGAGTTGGCTTGACAAAAAATATTATCAAGGTCGAGAGTTTTATCAAGAAAGTGCAATAGAGAATAATCAAGAGCTTTTGGCACAAAAAAACCTAATCAATAAATCTCAATCAGAGTTAGAATTTGCTAAAATTGAGCAAATGCCCGATGTGAAAATTTCTGGTTTTGTTGAAAATTCTGCAAGCAATAAATCGTCGGCAAATAACGGAGTTGGCTTGGCTTTATCAAT
>JALREU010000230.1 GCA_023256705.1 Rickettsiales bacterium | reverse complement strand
TTAACCTATTCTCTGCATCTCTGGATTTCACTTTATCAAATTTATTTTCCCAATATTCTCTCCTACTATTTGGAACTTTAGTGTTTGTGCAACCATGTTGATGCCAAAAACATCCATTTATATTAATAGCAATTTTATATCTCGGTATAACAATATCTGGAGTGCCAGGGAGTTTTTTATCATGAATTATTATTTTAAACCTTTACTTCTTTTAAAAAAAACTCTTGATACTCAACTTCAAAGGTAGTTTAATTAAATCAAAAGAATAACTTAATAAATTATGATAATTTATGACCAAAAAAACTACGCAAATTGACAGTTCAAAATTAACTCTCAAGCCTTTTCCTGCCTCACAAAAAATTTATATTGAAAGTGCTAATCATAGCGATGTTAAAGTGGCGATGCGAAACATTAAACTTTCTGAAAAATCTGATTTAAAAAATTTTACTGTTTACGATACTTCGGGGATTTATTCTGATGAAAAATTTTTAGATAAAATAGATCTAAATAAAGGTTTGCCAAGGCTTCGTGAAAGTTGGATTAAAGGTAGAGATGATGTTGAAAATTATCTGGGTCGTTCAATTAAGCCGCAAGATAATGGTTTAGTTAACACTGACATTTCAAAAGTTCCAAGTTTTGATACCGCAAAGTTAAAGCCTCTTAAAGCAAAAACCAGTAAAGCACCAACGCAATTGGCCTATGCTAGAGCTGGAATTATTACCAAAGAAATGGAATATGTGGCAATTCGTGAAAATATGAATCGCGAAAAAATGTTACTTGATAACAAATATTTTGGGGAAACTTTTGGAGCTAAAATTCCGCCAATTATTACCGCGGAATTTGTTCGTGAAGAAATTGCCAAAGGGCGAGCAATTATTCCTGCTAACATCAATCACCCAGAGCTTGAACCAATGATTATTGGCAGAAATTTTTTGGTAAAAATTAATGCTAATATTGGCAATTCAGCAATTTTTTCGTCAGTTGAGGAAGAAGTTGAAAAAATGATTTGGGCAACCAGATGGG
>JALREU010000022.1 GCA_023256705.1 Rickettsiales bacterium | reverse complement strand
CCTGAGAAACCAGGTGTTCTTTTAGCTATGACTTCTAAAGAAACTTCATCAGCTAATTTCTTATTTCTTGCGTGGACATTAAGAATTTCTAATCTTCCTTTTACATCTGGTACATCTACAGTAACTTGTCTATCAAATCTACCAGGACGTAGTAGTGCTGCATCAAGAACATCTACTCTGTTTGTTGCTGCAATAACAATAATGCCTGTATTTCCTTCAAAACCATCCATCTCAGTTAGTAGTTGGTTAAGAGTTTGCTCTCTTTCATCATTGCCACCACCAACACCAGAACCACGATGTCTTCCAACTGCATCAATTTCGTCGATAAAGACAATGCAAGGAGCCGATTTTTTTGCCTGCTCAAACATATCGCGAACCCTGCTAGCACCAACACCAACAAACATTTCCACAAAATCTGAACCAGAGATTGAAAAAAATGGTACACCCGCTTCTCCAGCAATTGCTCTCGCTAGCAATGTTTTACCAGTTCCAGGTGAGCCAATCAATAAGCATCCTCTTGGAATTTTTGCACCAACATCAGTATATTTTTTTGGATTTTTCAAGAAATCAACAATTTCGGTAAGCTCTTGTTTTGCCTCATCAATTCCTGCAACATCAACAAAGGTTACTTTATTTTTGTTTTCTTGCAATAATTTGGCTCTGGATTTGCCAAAACCAAAGGCACCACCTGCCCCACCCTTGCCTGAAGCCGATTTAGCAAAATATAGCCATAAGCCAATCATAATAATAAATGGAAGCCATCCCATAAGACCAGCAAATATCTTTTCAGATTTGCTTACGAGGGGTAATGAATTAATTGTGACATTTTTTTCTTGGAGTTTTTCAATTAGATTTGGGTATTGTGGAAGATGCACAAAAAATCTGGAGCTATCCTTGCCGATACCCTCAAGCTCATTGCCCTTGATATCAACCTGCACAACCTCGCCATCATTTACTTTGCGCATGAAGTCAGAAAAATTAATCTTATTGCCAGTCAAACTATCCGATGAGGCAAGAATGTTTGACAAGGACACAACTACAATAAAAATTAAAATCCAGCTAATAAAATTTTTGTTCATATTTATAAAATTTTTTTTGTGAAGATTTTAATTTTTTATAAAAAAAACTGCAAGAAAGATTTTGTGGCTGTGGCATTATTTCTTAAATATAGAAATTTATAGTTTTTGCGAATTTTATTTAAGTTTAATATTAAATTTTTTTGCTAGATAATTTTCGATTTCCTTTTTTTGTAATGCAGTTATTGACCCATTAATCACGATAAATTCTGAGATGTTAACTTCCGATTTAACATCGCTAAAAGTGCTATGGCGACCAAGTTTTATTGGGAAAAAATTTAAATCACCAAGAGTGTCATTTTTATCATATAAAACTTTTTGACCATCTACTTCAAAAGAAAATTTACCGCCATAGGTTCTTTGCAAAGAAAATATGTAAGCCTTTGGTTTTAAAGAATAATATATGTCTGTTTCAATTTGACTAGTCCCAAGATTATCGGTGATTATATTATTCACATTACCAAGAGGATCGACTTTCATTGAAAGTTTTGGATGGCAATTATTGACTGCTGAATTTAAATCCGAAGTCGCCGAATTATCGGCTTTTAAACAAACATTATCGAAGATTACTGCACTCTTTGAAAATTCATCAATTTCTGCAACTAAATAAATATAAAAATCATCATTTCCGACAACTTTATTGTTTAAATCATTAACTAAAAACTGCGAGACGCTTCCGCTATTGACAAAATTTAAAGTTGGCAAACCATTAATTCCATATTTCTTATATTTTGGACCCGAAACATTTATTACCGAATTTGGCTCATAACTAAAACTATTTGGATTAGTGTTTTGCGGAGCAAAAAAATTAACAGAATTTTCAACTTGAACCTTTATATTATTCCATTTGCTTATGGTTTTGTCATCGGCATTTTCATTTGGGACAAAACTTTCATCAAGAGTGGTTTCAAACCAAAATACCTGATTTTTTAATCTTGCAACTATTGAGTTTGTGGTTAGGGTTTTGGCGGATACTAACTTAGATTCCAAATACAAGTAATAGCCCTGATAAACTGCTACAAAAAAAATTCCCACAAATAAAATTATTAATGAAAATTCAATTAGCGAACTTCCGGTTTTTTTGGCAAAGTTTTTTCTCATTAAAATTTATATAAATAATTTATATTGCCCCCAAAGACTCCGCCACTAAAGCCGTCTTCTCGGATTAAAGCCCTGCTAACATCAACCGTCAAATTATCGGTAAATTTATATCCAATTGAAAATTGTAACTGTCTATCATTGGAAGATTTTTTTAATTTGGCAATATTTGTGTGCGGTCTTTTGATATTTCGTATGATTAATGAAGTGCTTGCTGTCCAGCTTGAATATTTTCCAATCATGGCGAAGGTATAATAATTTCCGACCCTCTTATTTTCGCCACCAAAATTTTGAATTCTAACCAATTCAGCGAATGGAATTAATGAGGTAAGGCTACTAACCTTATGCAAATATTCAGTGCCAACTACATATCCAGTTTCGCGTTTTCTCCCAGCTTGATCAACCCCTAAGCTTCGATAACCCAAATTGTAAAACCAATTTTCTACCCCTGCAAAATCTTCACCTTCATACTGCAAGGAGTAAGATGACAAGCTACCAGTATTGCCAGCTAAGCCATTATTTCGCACCTCTTTTTTTCTATCGTTAATGGCACTGCGACTAAGGTCAGTGGCATCACTAAAGAAGGTGCTAAATGACAATTGTCCGCCCTCGAGCAATGCAGTGATACTTCCGCCGATTTTTTCACGCAGATTGTAATCTTCGGTGATTTGCGAGGCAAAAACTCCGATTCTTTTGGATTTTCGATGAGCCGAACCAAAGGTTGGATCAAATTTACCTAGGGTAAATTTCATATCCTCATTTTCATAAAATAATTTTAATTCTTCAATCAATAATCCAGTGTCAGAAATATTGAAGCCACGCTGAGAATTAAAAAAGGTCCGATATCTCTCGGGATTGTTTTTGTCGCGGGTAGTTAAAGTGGCATTATCTTGAATACGCCACTGAGTTTTGAGTGACCAATTTTGGTCGAAATGTAGTCCAATATTTGGTTCAATGTAAACAAAACCATTAGTTCCCTTGACATCTTTTCTTTGGTTCGAACTCATAATATGATCAGCCTGAAATTGGTAAAGAATACTGCCCGATACTTTTGGACCTGCATAAGGCGCTTCCTCTTCTTTTTGCTCTGGCGAAGCCGGTTCTTGAGCAAAAACATTATTCACTATAAAAGCTGAAAAAAAAGTTGTTAAAAATATTAATAAAAATTTGAAATTACGAAACATAAATTATTTTTTTAAAATTATGGTGACATTGGTGCCAAAGTTTTCTTTGCTATCAATTATTAATTTTCCTGATAATAAATCAATGAAATGTTTAGTTAAATAAATTCCAATTCCAGTTCCGGCTACAGATAGAGAATTCGTGGCTCGGTAAAATTTTTTGCCAACATTTTGTAAATCTTTTTGCGGAATACCAATCCCATAATCAATGATACGAATTGCGATACAATCATCCATGGTTTTGCCAATTATTTTTATTTCTGAGTTGATATTTGAATATTTAATAGCATTAGAAATTAGATTGGTAAAAATATGATCAAGCAATTTAATATCGCTAAAATAACTTTCTGGCAAATCATTAATTTTATGCAAAATTTCGATATTTTTTTGCAATGCAAGATTGGTGTTTTTATCAATAATCTCAGTAAGAAGTTGATGCAAATTAAGAGGCTGAATATTGACATTTATTGCTTTTGAGCCATTCTCCATTTTTGCCAAATGCAAGGTGCTGTTTATAAGACCATTCATTCGCAAAATACCAGTTTTAATCTTGTTCAAATAATTGAAAACCGATTCATCTTGGCAATTGATATTTTTCAATTTTCTGGCAATTAATTCACGATTGCCATCGATAATTTGAAGCGGAGTTTTAAATTCATGCGAAACCAAGGCCACAAATTCATTTTGCATTTTACGCATTTCTTTTTCTTGCTTAAGCGATGCCTTAAGCAACATGGTTTTTTCCATTAGTGAGTGATTGGCAATCATCACCTTTTGAATAGATGATGAGCGATCAAGAGCTATTGAAAATTGCTCGGCGACGATTTCGATTAAATCAATTTCATCTTGATTCCACACTCTTTTTTCACTTTGATGTAAATAAATACCGCCATTAACTACCCCTCCGAAATTCGTGGTAATAGCGATTTGCGAGGCTATGGCATATTGACTGCAAATATTTTTTATCTCTTCAAAATTATGATCATTTAAAACATCTGGCATAATTGAAATTGAAGAATTTTTTTTATTCGAACCAAATTTTTTGTAAAAATTATTTTGAAAATTTATATATTTTTTGATATTTTCAATATTATTTAAGGCAATATCAATATTATCTTGAGGCAACATTTTGGCAGAAAAATCACTGCAATATTCTATTACAAAATCGGTTTTTCCTTTTTTAAAATCATGAATTATACAGCGATCGCATTTTAGATGTTCGCACAAAATTTTGGCGATGGTTTGAGCAAGAGAGTTAATTTTTACATCAGAAATAATTAAATTTGCGATTTCTCGAAGCATTCTTTCACTGCGAAGTGTTCTTTCTAAAACCCTCAATAATGCTATGTTGGCGCTACTTTTAATAGTTTTTGACTGATTATTATTTTCTGAATTTTCAATTTTTAAAAAACTAAAAATAGCATAGTTTGAAATATCATTTTTATCATTTTTAAGCGCCGAAAAATGAATATGCAATTTGCTATTTTGATTTTTAAAGTGCCAATTAAAATTTGACAAAACCACTGAACAATCTTGATGGTCGCGAACCGCTTTTAAGAGTCTTCCATATTCAATCTGGTCTTGCGAAAAATTATCTAAATCAAGTTGGCTAAATAAAAAATCATAATTTTGTCCAATAACTTCATTTTCACTAAGCATAAAGCTATCATAAAATGCTTTATTAGCATAAATTATCGAATTATAATTAGGAATTTTTGAGTGATTTTTACACAAAATTGTTGGTTCAATTTTATTTTCGACCAGAGTTTTCAGCTCTTTGAATCGATCATGAGTTTGGTTGTTAAAAAAATCTTGCAATTGATCGGGTTTAATTTGTTCATTCATTACGATAAATTTAATAATGTTGGTTATTTTTTGATTGTAAAAAACAAAAAATAAAATGACAAATTAATTCTTTAAATTTGTAATAATAGTTTTAAAATAAAATAAATTTTAACTTATTTTTTACTTATGAAATATCATCTAACCTCTAGAATTCTTCACTGGCTTATGGCTTTTTTGATAATTGCCAATTTAGCGATTGGTTTTTACATGAAAGATTTTATCGCCAATGATGCGCAAAATCGTTTCGAAATATATGATTTTCATAAATCAATTGGAGTTTTGGTTATAATTTTATTAGTTTTTAGAATTATTAATCGCCACATTCACAAGGCTCCTGCCTTGCCTGAAAGTTTTAAAAAACTCGATGTAAATTTAGCAAAAATTGGTCATATTTCATTATATATTTTGATGTTAGTTGTTCCAGTCTCTGGCTATTTAATGTCGAGCTTTGCTGGTTTCCCAGTCAAGTTTTTTGGAGTTGAATTACCGGCTTTTTTAGACACTAATTTTACTTTTGCTAAAATCTGTTCTGAAACTCATGAAATTAGCGCAATTGCCTTAATCGCCTTGATTGCAATTCATATTTTAGCCATTTTCAAACATCGTTTTTTGGATAAGGCTAAAATTAATATTTTAAAAAGGATGATTTAATGCTTAAATATCGAATTATCCCATGCCTCGATGTCAAAGATGGCAGAGTTGTTAAAGGTGTAAATTTTGAAAATTTGGTTGATAGTGGCGATGCCATCTCGCAAAGCCAATATTACTACGAGCAAGGTGCTGATGAATTATGCTTTCTTGATATCACCGCTTCCAAAGAAAATCGGGCGACCACTTTTGAAATGGTCAAAAAATTGGCGACCAAATGCTTTATTCCCCTTACTGTTGGCGGTGGCATTAGTAAGATTGAGGATTTTTCAATTTTATTAAATTGCGGTGCCGATAAAATTTCAATTAATTCAAGCGCCATTAAAAACCCAAAACTAATTAGTGAGGCTTCAAATAAATTCGGCTCCCAAGCGGTTGTGGTTGCCATCGATGCCAAAAAAAATTCAAGTGGAACTTACGAGATTTTCACTCATGGTGGCTCAAAATCGACTGGAATTAATGCTTTGGAGTGGGCAATTCAAGCAGAAAAATTAGGTGCTGGCGAAATTTTACTTACTTCGATGGACAAGGACGGCACCAAATCTGGCTATGATTTAGAATTGATAAAATTAATCACCTCACAAGTAAAAATCCCATTAATTGCCTCCGGTGGAGTTGGCAGTTTGGAACATTTAGCTCAAGGGCTTCAAGCTGGCGCTTCAGCGGTTCTGGCGGCATCGATTTTTCACTTCAAGCAACATTCCATTCGCGATGCCAAAGAGTTTTTACAAAAACAAAAATTAGCAGTAAGAGTCTAGGTTGGAATCGTTATTAGATATTCATCATTTCATCAATTTTAATTTAAAAATAAAATCCTTAATCACCTATTTTATTTTCTCATAATATTACAATAAAGATAAATATTTAATTTTTTTTATTATTTAATTAGATTTAAAAATATTTTAATTAGAAATAAATATTAATTATTTGTTTTAATCTTATTTATTTTTTTACGCCTCAAAAACAAGCTCCTGTAAATCAATTTTCTAAAGATTTAATTGACAAAATAGAAGATAGAATGCTTTATGAAGATGTTTCCGATATCAAAATTCCTCGAAACGATAAACCATCTGAAGCTGAAAAGCTTATGAGGTCAATTTCACCAGATTTGAAAGAGCAACAAATGCCAAAACTTCCAAATGCCGTTCATCTTTTAAGAAGGCACTCGATTGATAGTGGTATTCCAATTAATGACGATGATAAAATAACCTCAGGAGAATTTGATACAAATTTTCCGCAAAGTGCAAAAATTAATAATTTAGGTCCAACAATTCTAAGAAGTTTACCGCTTCACCAACCCGATAGCGAGGCTTTGCGCCTAGCTATAAATAAGGCTAGAGATAGTTTAAGGGCTTCGAGATCGCTTCCAGAATCAGGAATAAATGATTTGCTAAAAAAAATAATAATTATATTAGTTCGCCAGAAAGAGATAATAAAATCAAAGAAATTAGCGATTTAAGCCATAAATTCCTTGAAGAAAATGAAGATTTTGCAAAAAAATTATTTACAAACTCGCTAACATCACCCCAATTAGTCCCGCCAATTCCATCCCCTCCATTGCCTCCTTCCAAACAATTTCATCCGAATTACTCACATGAACCCTCTTATTTACTAATGCTAAGAAGCGCAGAATTAGCAAGTCGGACAATGGAATTTCAGAATCAAAAAAATGAGCCAAACGCTGAAGTTAGTTCCACTGAAAGACACCCCTCTAGAGAATTTTTTAAAGTTCATGAGTTATTGGGTCAAGGATTAATGACGAGTTATGCTTGGTCAACAAATTCAGATCCCCAAAGATCACCGAGCCCAATTTCAATAGATTTGGATAGAACAAGGGCGCTTTCCGCCCCTCCCAGGTCAACACCATCTTTAGATAAAATATTTAGAAGAGAAATCATAAAAGTAGGAGAATCTATTAATATTGCTCGATAATAATCAACAATTATTTCTTGGATTTTTTACCCTTGCCAAATCCACCAGACTTGCCCCTTGGTCTTGCGGGCGATGAAGCCTTTTTTTCTTGAACCTTGGCAATAACATCAACTGCACGATTAAGACCAATTTCCATGATGTCGTCATCCTTAACCGATGAGAATTTTTTATCATGCAATAAATATGGACCAAATGGACCAATATTAGCGATAATTTTTTGCCCAGTTTCAGGGTGAATGCCGATTTCACGAGGAAGTTCGAGCAATTTAACTGCATAATTTATATCGATATTTTCTAAATTAACATTTTTAGGAATCGAAATTCTTTTAGGCTTTTTAACTTTTGCTTTAGCGTCTTTCTTGGTGGATTTTTTAGTAGTTTTTTTTGCCTTTGTGTCTTTAGCTTCTGGCTCCTCTTCTTTCTCATCTTTGAGCACTTCTTCGCTTCCACTTAACTCTAAATATGGACCATAAGGACCAATTTTTACTAAAATATCGAACCCAGTTTTTGGGTCTTTGCCTAAATTTTTTGGCTCAAATTGCGGTTTTAACTCGCCATTTTCGTTGACCTGACCCTCTTCGCCAAAAATTTGCATAGTATGTTTACATTCTGGGTAATTTGAACAACCAATAAATGATCCGAATTTACCAAGTCTAAGCCCCAAAGTTCCTGTTTTACAGGTCGGACAAGTATTTTTTAATTTTCCCGCCTCATCTCTTCCAAAAATATGTTCACCAAATTTCTGATTCAAAACTTCAAGCACTTCAGAAAATGGTTTTTCCATAACTTCGGAAATATTGCCATTAAAATCTTTCCAAAATTTTTTCAAAAATAATTTCCAATCCAACTCGCCGTTAGAAATTATATCAAGCTCATCTTCAAGACCCGCCGTATAATCAAACTCGACATATTTTATAAAAAATTCCTTCAAAAAGGTAACCACAATTCTTCCCCTCTCTTCAGGGAAAAATCTTTTTTTATCAATTACCACATAACCACGATCTTGCAAAACTGAAATGATAGTAGCATAGGTCGATGGTCTGCCAATGCCAAGCTCTTCCATTTTTTTTACCAAACTAGCTTCAGAATATCTAGGTGGAGGCTCAGTAAAATGCTGATATGGATTGACTTCAATTAATTTAACTTTTTCACCCGCCTTTAATTCTGGAAGAATTACTTTATCTTCATCATCATTATCGGCATTGTCATCAAAATCTTCGCGATAAATTTTATAAAAACCATCGAATTTGATGGTGGTTCCAATTGCTTTACATTTTGCAAATTGAGGTATCGTTTGAATTTCGGCAACAACCTGATCGAAAATTACATCGGCCATTTGCGAAGCAATCGCCCTTTTCCAAATTAAGCTATATAAAGCAAATTGATCATTATCTAGATAATGACGAATCATTTCTGGATCATGTTGAAAGTCGGCAGGACGAATGGCTTCGTGAGCCTCTTGGGCATTTTTTACTTTGCTTTTAAAAACATTTGGTTGAGTTGGCAAATATTTTTCGCCGTAATTTTTTTTGATTAAATTGCGGATAGAGGTTATAGCTTCTGGAGTTATAGAAATTGAGTCAGTTCGCATATAAGTAATTAAGCCTTGCGATGTGCCATTAATTTCAACTCCTTCATATAATTTTTGGGCAATCATCATGGTTTTACTAGCCGAAAAACCTAGCTTGCGAGCTGATTCCTGCTGAAGTGAAGAAGTGGTAAAAGGTGGGTAGGACCTTCTTTTGGTTTCCTTTTTAGTGACGCTTAAAACTTCATATTCTTTATTTTGCAACTTTAATTTCAAATCAACTGCCTGCTCTTGATTTACAATAGAAAATTTTTCTAATTTTTTTTGATTAACTTCAAATAAACTTGCAACAAAGTTAGCATTTTCATGAGTTTTAAGTCCGATTTTTATATCCCAATATTCTTGTGAAATAAATTTTTCAATTTCCTCTTCGCGGTCGCAAATCAAGCGCAAAGCCACTGATTGCACCCTGCCCGCCGATTTACTTCCAGGTAATTTTCGCCATAAAACTGGCGATAAGGTGAAACCCACCAAATAATCAAGAGCCCTTCTGGCTTGTTGAGCGTTAACCAAATCCATATCGATTTGACGAGGCTTTTGAATAGCCTCAAGCACTGAATTTTTGGTGATAGCATTGAAAACTACTCTTTCGATTTTTGTTGCCGACTTGATGGCTTTTTTTGATTTCAAAACTTCTAGAATATGCCAAGCGATTGACTCTCCTTCTCGATCCGGATCGGGTGCTAAAATAATTTTTTCAACATTTTTGGCGGTATCAACAATATTTTTAATATGGGTTTTCGATTTTAGTGAATCTTGGTAATTCATTTTAAAATCATTATTTGGCTCAACCGAACCATCTTTGCTTGGAAGGTCACGAATATGACCATAAGAAGCCAAAACTTGATAATCTTTGCCAAGATATTTGCCAATAGTTTTAGCTTTTGCTGGAGATTCTACGATTAATAAATTTTTCATTTAATTATACATTTCGTCTAACGATACGCCCCTTGGAAAGGTCATAGGTAGTCATTTCTACCTCAACCTTATCGCCTTTAAGAATTCGAATTTTATTTTTTCGAATCTTGCCAGAAGCATGAGCAATAATAACATGTCCATTTTCAAGCTCGACCTTGAAAATAGTATTTGGCAATACTTCAATCACTATTCCATTCATTGAAAGTAAATCTTCTTTGGGCATAATTTTAATTTTAAATTTATAGTTTTTTTGGTTTAAAAAACTTTCTTCTTTGTCAATGTTATTTTAATTTCATCTAAAAGTAAATCCAATTTTAAAAAAAATATATTTTTAGCTTCTCAAATTATTTTTTCCTAAAATACAACATATGGTTAATTAATTATTGATTAATACATTTTACTTAGGATTTTAAATTATTTTTTAAAAATAACTTTAAAGATTTTCAATTAAATAATGTTACAAGAGCAATTAAGACCATTAGATTATATGCCTACCCTTGCAGAATTAGAGGAGGCACGTTCACGAGATTTTTATAAAATATGCGCAATTGATTGTAAAGATCCAAATCAAGCTTTTAGTCCTACATCGGCGATATCTTCAAACCCAAGTCCTTTTACTTCATCATCATCACCTGATGTCCAAAAAATTAAGAAGAAAATAATTGTATCGGGCTATAATTTTGATATTTTTTTAAAACCATCAACAATTGATAAATTTAAAATGCTTCAGGATCAGGGTTTTGAAATTTATTTTGCACTAAATGACAATAAACTTTATAAACCTAATTTTATTGATAATCAAAACCAATTTTTACTAACCGATGAAAATGGAAATTCACTATCTGGATCTATAACACTTGGCTCGTATGAAAATGCAAATTCACTAGCTGAATCTATAAAACATAATAGAATGGTATATATTAATAATTCCGCATTTTCACTCGAAACCAATGAAGAAATCCTTGAAAGACAACAACTGGCTGCCGATGATTGTTATTTTTTGACCCCAATTCAATTAAATGGCTTTACGAACCCTTTTCCTGCAGCTCCAGATAATATTCTACCCCATTTAAGAGCAAGATTAGACATGAGAAGCACTTTATTCAATTACCAAATCAATAAATATGATTCATATGAAAATTTCATTTCAGACTTACCATATTTTTTTGAAAGACATCCAGAAAAAAAATTAGCAATAGAAAAATGCTTCGAGGATTACGATAATTTCATCCTTGAAATAATTAGTAAAGGATTGGACGGATATAAATATGATGAACATTCTCAGGCACTTAAAGAATTAAAAAAAAATATTAGAGAAATTGTAGAAGTTAAAGATGATAGCGCAGATTTTGGTGAATTAATATTTTATTTCAGTAGAGAAATACCTAAAACATCCGACTCTGAATTATCTTCGAATCAAGACCCATCTGAAAGGCAATCATCAACCAAGAATCAAAATCATATTTATATTGGTGACTCTAATATTCAAGCTGATATAACAAAAGATAATGAATCACAATTTGAATTAAAAGAAATTGGAGAATTAATTAAGGGCGAAACAAGAAGATTAAGAAGCTCGGCTAACAAACTTGATTTAGATCAAGGTTCTTTTGGTTCTGGCTCTTCATTTTTTAAAGAAGTAAAACCAACTTCATACGACAAATTAACAAACCCACCAACATTAATTACCGAGGGTCAAGATTTTGATACAGAATCTACTAAACAAAATATTTATCAATTTAATGATTTAAAACTTAGAGTAGAAAAAAAAACCAGATTATACTCGATTCAAAGTGACGAAGAAATACTCGAATATAAAATCACAGGATCATCGTCAACAGCTTCATCGCCAAATATCGAGTTTTTTAAAGGTGATGATGGTTTTTATTATGCTTCTACAGATAAAAATTGTTCAATTTCCTATCAGGTTGGTTTTGATCAATCTCGCTATTTGAAATTGGCTAAATGCAAAATTTTTACAGATCAAAATTTTGGTAAAGATGACTCAAATTCAGCCAATACAAAACTTGAAAATGCAATCAAAATTTTAAACGAATATCAAGGACAGGATCATTTTAAACCTTCGGTAACTTCAAAAGATTTTACTCTTCCAGAATTTACCAGCAAACAACAATTTGCCGAGGATTTATATAAATTAGACAGTCAAGGATCATGTGTTCATAGAACTTTAGCCATTGCCCATCAATTTAAAAAAAATGGGTTAGAAAATGGAAAGGATTATCGCATTATTGATATTGAAAAAACTCATTCTCTAATCGAATTAAAAGGCTATGATGATAAATTTTATCAAGTTGATCTTGGTGGTAAAGAGTCTGAAATTAAAATAGCTAAAGAAAAAAAACCATATAGTTTACTATTATCTTCCTATTTATCTTCCGCCTATAAAAGTTGTTCTTCATGCCTACCTGCATTACCTAAGTTTTTTTCAGGTAATATAAAAAGTTGGCCGAAATCTCCATCCAAATCTATTTCATCAATTTCAGCTCAACTAGCTACATCAATAAAACTAGCTACATCAATAAAAGAAGAACAATCATTTCAAAAACTCGATAAGATTGATGACCTAAATCAAGTTATTTCAATTGATTCTAGTCAATCACAAGATCAAAACATTCTAGTTCAAACCTCAAAAATTGATGATTTTGTTAATTTTACCATTCAAACATCATTATCAAAAACTCCAGTAGAATCAAATACTCAAACTACTCCAAATTTATTTTATATTGATTCACCCAAAGACTTAAAAGTTGAAGCTAATACTCTAGAAATTGAATCACTAACTCAAGATTCTTCTAGGGTTGAAATTTCTAAAACAACTCCTTTTGCAAAATTTTTACAACAAGCTTCAAATGATCCAAGTAATCTTTATGAATTGGTAATTAATTGGGAGAATTTTACTCCAAATCAAAGAGTTGCTTTTAATAGCCTTTTTGACAAAAGCAATAGATCAGTTAATCAGCAAGCAATTCCAAATAATATTCAAATTATTGCCGTAGAAAAACCCAAAGAAATTAAAGATCCGTCGGTTTTATCGCGCTTTGATAAAAAAATAACCTTGAGTTATGATTTGCAAAAGCAAATCACTAAAACATTACAAGAAGCATCACCATCTTTGACATCACCATCTTCACAAACCGAACCTCCTCAAATTCACTCTCTTGATTTAGATGGTGATCCGGATTGGCAAGGTAAGCTTTTTGGTAAAATCAAACTTAATGGCAATAATTTAGTCTATGAAAAAAGTGAATTTGTTAAATCTTTAGAACAATATGCCTCTTTAAGTAAAGCCCCAGAAACTCAAGCAGAAACTCAAGCAGATTTTAAATTTGAATTTAAAAATATCGATAAAGAAAATGCCAATAAATTACAATCCCTACTCAATCTTTCTAAAGCTCAGGGTTTTATCGATTATCATGGTCAAAAAATTACACTCCCAAGAAATTTACAATTTTCTTTTAGCGATGAGCAATTTGATTTTGCCTCTTTGAGACCTTCAAGCTCAAATCCTTTAAGCACGCATTCTGTGACTACCGATTTTGTTTTAACCTCGCCTCAAGAATCACAAAATTTAACCATCATCAATCAAAGCGATTTCGAAAAATTATTAGTTCAAGTAAAAATTCCATCAAAATCTTCAGGCGAGACTTATCAAGAATTACCGGGGTTAATTGAAGATGCATCATCAAAGGATGATAAAAAATTATCTTTACTAATTACTTCCAAATTATCGACAAATCAATGGTATTTATTACTAAAGAAAGCCCAAGAAAATGCAGTTCAATTAGATTTAAAAATTGCTAAAGGAGTAGATCTACCCGATAATGAAGATTTAAAATCATTACTTAAAATTACTCAATTTAGTGATGAAAGAAGTGATGAAAAATCATTAGATGAATCACAAGGTCTATTGCCAACAAGTTCAACCTCGCCTCAATCATTAGATTCAGCAAAACCCCAATCACCAAAGCGGATTTTTATCGTTGATGACTCAAGTAAATTTATCAGTACTCAAACCACAAAACTCGGAGCAAAACCGTTCCAAGAGGCAATTATTGTTGATATTGATGAACAGAATTTTGATTCTTTATTTGGTAAAAGAGATTTTGAGATTAAAAAATCTAAAGATGATACTGGCAAACAATCCTTTGAAGTCTATAAAGAATCCAATGGATTAGAAGATATTTTAACCAAACACCGAGATAAAAAAATTATTTTACGCGGAGAATTTGATAAATCTACTGCGCAAATTCTCACTGAAAAAATTCTAAGTGCCGATCCTAAATATCAAAATCTTTATTTTATATTGGAAGATAAAAATTTAACAGAAACATCACAAGAAGCCGAGTTGCAAAAATTATCCAAAACTTCCTTAGCATTTTTAGGTGCCGATTTTTATGAAGAAAAAACTTTGAAGCCAAGAGTTGAAGAAGGAGTCGGAGTTAGAGATTTAGCTGGAGTTGAAGAAGAAATAAAAAAACCGATAATTCGAGAAGCAATTCCATCGATTGACACATTTTACACCAAAACTGATGAGCAAATAACTCAAACTTCCGAGGCTTTTAAAGCTGAAAGAAAAGCCTTAATCGAGCAACAGCTTCAAGCCAACAAAATGTTTATTATCAGCGGATCGGCTGGAGTTGGCAAAAGCTACTTTATGCAATCATTAGCCAAAGAACAAGATCACCAAATATTTTTTGGCAAGGATAAGATTAAAGAATGGGCTGGGTCAAAAGATGTGAACGACACTTCAATTACAGGAGATAGAGGAGATAAAGGAGATGCAATAGAAACAAAAATACCACAAAAATTATCAATTTTAGTAATCGATGAATATAATGTTGACGGCTCAACTAATTACTTAATGTTTAGAGATTTAGATAAAAAGAAATATTTATACCACCAAGGCGAAGTTCTCGAATTACAAGATCATCATCGTGTAGTTTTTATGGGCAATAGTCTTGAATATGGCAATCGATTTAAGCAAAGACTTTTTGAAAGAGAATCAATCCAAGAAATTGAACTAAAAGACTTTCCAAGCGAATATATTTACGAAGAAATCATCAAAAAACCAATTTTTAGTGAGAAATCTCAGACGGCATCAACTGACCAAACCACAATTAAAGAAACAGTAGGTGCAGAAATAACAGGAAAATTTAAAACATTTTGTCAAAATGAAATTAAAAAATATAAGGCTTCAAATCAAGGTGGGGTAAATACATCAAGCTTAAAACAAAAACCAATAACCGTTCGCGAGTTACAAGAAACAGTCCTTGGATATTTATCTCAACAAATCAGCGAAAAGGAAGAAAGACAAACAGACACAACCCAATCACCAAATCCTCAAACCAAAAAAATTACCTCAGAACATTTTATTGAAACTTCGGCAACCAAAGAATTATGCCACAAACTTAGCAAGGCAATTCAGATAAGAAAACATCAATTTAGCGGTAAAATTTCTGATTCTTGTGTCGGCACTCCAGGATTTATCATCGAGGGTGATGCGGGGATTGGCAAAAGCGTAATGATTGAAGCGGTTTTAAATCATCAAAATATTACCGAAGTAAAATCCCTACAAGATTTGGAAGTTCAACAATCACAACAACAAACATCATCACCATCACAACAACAACATTACTACAAAATCAATGCTTCAAATGATATCGAAAAAATCAAAAAAGATTTAATTAAAGCCTATGAGCTTGGAGTAATAGTAGTGTTTGATGAAATCAATGCTAAAATTCAGGAAGGCGGATTAGAACAAATAATCAATGATTTACTCACCAATCAGCATCCAGAAAAAAAAGGTAAAAATCCAGCCGACCCAAGCAATCAAACAGCCAGAGAAAATAAAGCAGGTTTTATGTTAATCGGCAGTATCAATAGTGCATCAAGCGCAGGAAGGGCTCAACTCAGTCCAGCAATTCAAAGCCGTTGCAATTACCAAAAAGCAAAATCTTTGACAGAATATTCAACAAATGATTTAGAAGAAATCATCAATCATTGGAGAAGCGAGAATCAAAAATCAAGACCGCCTTCATTGTTAGCCTCGCAAAAATCTTCAAAAGATTCTTCAATATTTGCCACCGAATCATCACAGAATTTAGCGAAATATCTAGAAAATTCAATTAGGGAAAATCCCAAAACCAGTTTAAGAGACTTAAAGAAAATCATTGAAGATAAAGGTCGACAATTAGTGATCGAGAGGTGATGAGAAACAATTTAATTTAATAATTGCTTAAAAAATTGTTGCAGAAAAAAAGAATTAACTTTTAAATAAAAAATATTATTAATAATTATTTTATAACATTATGCAAAATTCTGAAATCAAAGAAAAATCTAATTTATCAATTTCTGAAAAGAGAGAAATTATTGATAGAATAAAAAAAGGCTTAAATAATGAGTTAATCATTGACGAATTTAACAAAAGAAATTTTACAATAAATAATAAAATTGTTGATAAGATTAGGGGAGAGATTGAGCCAGATGATGCACCAATAGCTAATTTAAAAGCAAATTCTGCTCCAAAAATAGCTGATGCCTTAATGAAAAAATTTCAAGAGGATCAAGAGGATTTTAAGAAAGGTTTTATGGATTATTTGCAAAATGCTTCTTTAC
>JALREU010000229.1 GCA_023256705.1 Rickettsiales bacterium | reverse complement strand
TGTTTTTTATATTCCATATTTAAAATTTGCCTTACCATCAAAAGGAAGACAAAGCGGTTTTTTGCAACCCTCATATGCCAAAACTTCGAATTTTGGTTTTGGTATCAAAACTCCTTATTTTATTGATATTAATAAAAGCACTGATTTAACCATTTCACCTATTTATTATTTAAGTTCAAACCAGTTGATTGTTAATAACGAATGGCGTCAATTTGCCAAATTCGGAAAATATAATTTTAATCTTGAATTAGCTAATAACCGCGTCCGGAATAACAACATTGATAAAACAATTATTAAAAGAAGTAATAAAAATCTTCGTTGGTTGGCTTCGGGGGAGGGTAAATTTAATTTTGATAATAATTTTGGATTAGATTATGAACTTAAAACTCTTTCCGATAGAACATATCTGCGAGACTACAGTTTTAATTACTTGGCTTACAGTGTAAGTAAAGTAAATTTCGATTACATTTACAAACGTAATTATGTTGGAATTAAATCAATTAGATTCCAAGAGCTTGAAAATGAGGCTTTAGAAAATAATTCACCATTGATATTGCCAACTTTTAATACTTATCACGAAACAGAGCCACTTTTTTTTAAAGAAAAGTTAATCCTTAAAACTAATTTTACATCAATTCATCGAAAAGAGGGTCTTCAATATAACCGAGGAAGCCTCATTCCGCAGTTTAAAATTCCGTTCAATATTAAAGGAAACTTATTTGAACTATCATCAAAACTTCAAGCTGATTTGTACGCCCTTAATGATAAAGATATAAGGGCTCAAGATAATATCAGAATTTATAAATCTTCGCAATCAGATTTAAAATCCGAGATTGCCTTTAATTGGAGGTTGCCGATTAGAAATAAATCTTCATTGAAGACAATTACAATTGAGCCAATGGCAAATTTTGTTATGAGTCAATATAAATCTCGTAATTCTATTATTCCGCTGGAAGATTCAACTAATTCGGAGTTAACATTTAGCAACTTATTTGCTAATGACAGGATATCTGGATTTGATCGAA
>JALREU010000228.1 GCA_023256705.1 Rickettsiales bacterium | reverse complement strand
ATAAAAAACCACAATTTAATTTTGATCAAATATCATCATTTTTGCCATATCAATGGTATGATGAAGAGTCTCAGGTTTTTATTAATAATAATTCAATTGGTTTTATTTTGGAGGGCAATCCAATTGTTGGAGCTAACGATGGGGTAATTGAATCTTTATCAGGTATTTTTACTGATGGAATTTTAGAAGGATGTTCAATTCAATTTATAAATTGGAGTTCGCCAAAAATTGGATCTTTTTTTGACTCATGGCAAAAATATCGTAAAGAGCAGGGTGGAGTTTATAAAAAACTTGCTGAAGAGCGAATAAAATATTTTTCTAAAGCCAATCATCAATCAATTTTTGATTCAAGTTTTTATACTTTAAAGAATTTTAGATTAATCATAGCAGTATCTATAAGTGTTAATAATGATAAATGTAATTCAATATTAAATTTACTGAAAACCAAAAAAAGTACCGATGATTTAATAATAATCACCAGAGAATTATCTGGTTTTAGAGATAAATTAAAAACCGCATTAACTACCGCTGGTATTGATTGCTTTATATATAAACCTCAAGAATTGATAAATTTTTTAGATGAAATTATCAATTTCAATCTAAATGCATGGCAAAGCCAGAATATTTATGACCCTCTTCAAAATATTAATCAGCAGATTGTTGATAGAGAAAATAGTTTAGGACATTTCAAAGATAATATTATTTTATATCAAGATTGTGAAGAAAAAAAAATTTCAGTTAGAGCTTTTTCAGTTAAGAATTTTCCTGTCAAATGGGCTCAATATCAAAATCGTGATTTGATTGGAGATTATTTTCAAGATTTAAGACGAATGGAATATCCATTTTTAACATTTTTCTCTATCACTTTGCCTAAAAATTCTGAAAAATTGATTGATAATGCTCGCACCAAAAATTTTAATGCCACAAGATTATCAAATAGCGAAATGGCTAGATTTATTCCTGAGATGAAAAAATCGGCAGTTGAGTGGCAATTTGTAAATGAAAAAATAAACTCCGGGCAAAAAATATTAAAGGGTATTT